>NZ_JBEZGJ010000103.1:0-26356 GCF_040649965.1 Micromonospora sp. NPDC048843 | reverse complement strand
CACCGGCGCGAGTGGCGGTACAAGGACCTGGTCGGGCCCGCCCACCACCCCGACACCCCGTTCACCCGACCGGTCGGGATCAGGAGGCGCGGGCGTACTGGGCGGGGCCGGAGTACGCGACGCCGAGCTTCGCGGCCGCCCGGCGCGGCCAGTACGGGTCGCGCAGCAACTCCCGACCCAGCAGCACCAGGTCGGCCTCGCCGCCGGCGACGATCTGCTCGGCGTGCTCGGGCTCCACGATGAGGCCCACAGCGCCGGTCGGCACACCGGCCTCGCGACGGATCTGGGCGGCCAGCGGCACCTGGTAACCCGGGCCGAGCGGGATGCGCTGGTCAGTGCTCACCCCACCAGAGGACGCGTCGACCAGGTCGACGCCGACGCCGGCCAGCTCACCGGCGAGCACCACGCTGTCCTCGATCGTCCAGCCGCCCTCGACCCAGTCGGTGGCGGAGATCCGGGTCAGCACCGGCACGTCCTCGCCGACAGCGGCGCGCACCGCGCGGGCCACCTCCAGGGTCAGCCGCATCCGGGCCGCCCGGTCGCCGCCGTACGCGTCGGTGCGGTGGTTGGTCAGCGGCGAGAGGAACTCGTTGAGCAGGTAGCCGTGGGCGGCGTGGATCTCCACGGCGGCGAAGCCGGCGTCCAGTGCGCGAACGGCTCCGGCCGCGAACGCCTCGACCACACCGGCGATGCCGGCTTCGTCGAGGCTGGTCGGCGTTCGGTAGCTGGCGGTGAACGGCTCCGAGCCGGGGGCGACGGGCGTCCAACCGCCCTCGGCGTCCGGCACGCCACCGCTTTCCGGCGCCCACGGCCGGTAGGTGGAGGCCTTGAAGCCGGCGTGCGCGAGCTGCACGGCCGGCACCGCGCCGTGGGCGGCGACGAACGCGGTCACCGGTCGCCAGGCGTCGACGTGCGCACCGGACCAGAGGCCGGTGTCCTGTGGGCTGATCCGGCCCTCGGGGAGTACTGCGGTCGCCTCGGTCAGCACCAGGCCGGCGCCGCCGACCGCGCGGCTGCCGAGGTGGATCAGGTGCCAGTCGGTGGGCAGGCCGTCGGGGCCGGCGGAGTACTGGCACATCGGTGCCATGGCGATCCGGTTGGGCACTGTGACCCCGCGCAGGGCCAGGGGAGTGAACAGGGAACTCATGGGGTCATCCTCTCCGACACGGCGACGGGCCCCCGGGGAGAGGGGCCCGTCGCCGTGCTGGTGAATTGGTCAGGCAGGAACGGGGCTGAGCTCGGGCCGGGTGTCGGCGACCGGCTCCGGGTCGGTCAGGTCCCGCCGGCCGGCGGACTCGTACGCGGCCCGGTCGAGAGTGCCCTCGCGGGCGGCGACCACTGTCGGCACCAGGGCCTGACCCGCGACGTTGGTGGCGGTGCGGATCATGTCCAGGATCGGGTCGATGGCCAGCAACAGGCCGGCGCCGGCCAGCGGCAGGCCCAGCGTGCTGAGGGTCAGGGTGAGCATCACGATCGCGCCGGTCAGACCGGCGGTGGCCGCCGAGCCGACCACCGAGACGAAGGCGATCAGCAGGTAGTCGCCGATGCCGAGCTGCACGCCGAACACCTGGGCCACGAAGATCGCGGCGAGGGCCGGGTAGATGGCGGCGCAGCCGTCCATCTTCGTGGTGGCGCCGAAGGGCACCGCGAACGAGGCGTACTCACGGGGCACGCCGAGTCGCTCGACTGAGCGCTGGGTCACCGGCATGGTGCCGACCGAGGAGCGGGACACGAAGCCCAGCTCGATCGCCGGCCAGGCGCCGGCGAAGAAGCGCAGCGGGTTGAGGCGGCCGGCCAGGATCAGCACCAGCGGGTAGACCACGAACAGCA
Organism: Micromonospora sp. NPDC048843; assembly: GCF_040649965.1. Classification (NCBI taxonomy): domain Bacteria; kingdom Bacillati; phylum Actinomycetota; class Actinomycetes; order Micromonosporales; family Micromonosporaceae; genus Micromonospora; species Micromonospora sp. NPDC048843. Next base: position 24,526 of record NZ_JBEZGJ010000103.1, on the reverse strand, counting down.
CGATGGCGCAGCCGACGTAGACGGCTGTGGTGAACTTCGCGAGGGGGGCCAGCAGGTCCCAGCCGTACGAGGCGACGGCGTTGCCGATCAGGCCGAGGGTGCCGATCGGGGCGAGCCGGATGACCCACCAGAGCGCCTTCTGGACGATCTCCAGCAGGGAGCGGTTCAGCGCCACGAACGGTTCGGCGGCGTCGCCGACCAGCAGGGCCGCGGCACCGATGACGACGGCGAGGAAGACGATCTGGAGGACGTTGCCCTCGACGAACGCGCCGACCGGGTTGGTGGGCACGATGCCGGTGAGGAAGTCGGTCCACGAGCCGGTGTTCTTCGGCGGCGCCGCGCCACCCAGGTCGAGGGTCACGCCCTTGCCCGGGTTGGTGAGCAGGCCGAGGCCGATGCCGATGCTCACCGCGATCAGCGCGGTGATGCCGAACCACAGCAGGGTCTTGACGGCGAGCCGGGCGGCGTTGGCGACGCCGCGCAGGCTGACAACGCTGACCACGATGGCGGTGAAGACCAGCGGCGGCACGGCCAGCTTGAGTAGTTGGACGAAGAGGCTACCGACTGTGTGCAGGGTGCTGGTCAGCCAGCTCAGGTCGTTGCTGCGGGCAATGAAGCCCAGCGCGACGCCGAGCACGAGGCCGAGCAGGATCTGCACGGAGAAGGGAATTTTGCGCAGGCTGAAGGGCATGAGGATGTATCCAATTGTCCGGTCCGATCGGGGCAGGCGTAGGAACGCGGCTAGCCCGGACAGATGCCACTGGCCTGCAGTCGGAGATCGACATACAGGCGGACAGTGAGGCCCCAGACGTTGGTCATCGCTGGCCGACGATACGCCGATTCCCGCTCATCGGAAGGACCGGACAGCGTGAGGCTCCTTACAGAGGGCCAGCGCGGTGGCGGTGCCCAGGCCCCACAGCACCGCGAGGGCGAGGATCAGGCGTTCCAGCACCCCCACCACCGGGCCTCGACCGATCACGAGCATCGCCAGCCCCACAGTGGCACAGAGCGGCAGGGCCAGCGCGGCGGCGACGCCGGCCAGCCGACGCACCGTCCGTCCGGCCGGCCCGGAGACGGCCAGCGTGATCATGGCGAAGACCACGGCGGCAGTCGCCGCGATGCTCGCGCCGCCGTGCACCAGGTCCGCCGCCGTCGCGCGCTCGAACGGCGGCAGCGGGCAGCCGCCGGAGCAGGTCACCGCCCCGGACACGGCGGTGAACACGGCCCCGGTGGCGAGCAGCGCAGGGGCCGCCGCCCACACCCCGGGGGGCAGCGCCGCGCCGATCAGCAGCAACGCGCCGGCAAGGGCCAGGATCCCGATCCGGTACGTCGCGGCGTGGGCGCTGCCGGCGATGCCCGCCTCGCTGACGTACCCGGTGAGCCCTGGACCGGGACCGGCGACCACGGCGAGCGTCACCGCCACCGCACCGGCGAGGATGCACCCGGCCGCCGCGGACCCGGCGACCCGGCGGGCGACCTCGCCGCGGGCCCTCGTCGCGGTCGGGGCGGCCGGCCGACAGGGCTCAGCCACGCCCGTGCGGCGTGCTCCAGCCGGACTCGTCCGGCCCGAGTGGCACGATGCCGCTGGGATTGATCTCCCGATGCGTGCCGTAGTAGTGCCGCTTGATGTGGTCGAAGTCCACCGTCTCGCCGAAACCCGGCGTCTGGAACAGGTCCCGGGCGTACGCCCAGAGCACCGGCATCTCGGTCAGCTTGTTGCGGTTGCACTTGAAGTGCCCGTGGTACGCGGCGTCGAAGCGGACCAGCGTGGTGAACAGCCGCACGTCCGCCTCGGTGATCGCGTCGCCCATCAGGTAGCGCTGCCCGGACAGCCGCTCGGAGAGCGCGTCCAGCCGGGCGAAGAGCGCCCGGAACGCCTCGTCGTACGCCTGCTGGGAGGTGGCGAACCCGCACCGGTAGACACCGTTGTTCACGTCGGTGTGGATCTCGGCCATCAGCGCGTCCATCTCGGGGCGCAGTGCCTCCGGGTAGAGGTCCGGCGCCCCCGCACGGTGCAGCGACCGCCACTGCGTGGAGAAGTCGAGGGTGAGCTGCGGATAGTCGTTGGTGACCACCCGACCCGTCAGGGCGTCGACGAGCGCCGGCACCGTCACCCGGCCGGTGTAGTCCGGGTCGGTGGCCAGGTACGCCTCGGAGAGGAAGCTCACGCCGAGCACCGGGTCGAAGCCGTCCGGGTCGAGGGCGAACGCCCAGCCCCGCTCGTCCCGGATCGGGTCGACGGTGCCCAGCGAGATCGCGTCGTCCAGCCCGAGCAGGCCACGCACGATCCTCGCCCGGTGTGCCCACGGGCAGGCCCGGCACCAGATCAGCCGGTAACGGCCGGCCTCCAGCGGCCAACGGTCCTGCTCGTCCGGGCCGCCGCCGGGCGGCGAGGTCGAGTCGGCGGTGACCCGACCGGTGAACCGGTTCGGCTGGCGGACGAACGCGCCGCCGCCGCTGGTCTCTGCGCTGAACTGGGCCCGGGCCATGCCGTCAACCTATCCGCTGCCGGCGCGGATATCCTGGCGGCCGGCAGCCCTCGTGACCCGGTGGGCGTGCCCACCCCCGCCGTCTGCACCCCCTAAGGACTCGCGATGACCGTGGCATACCTGGTGGCCGGTGTCCGCACCCCGATCGGCCGGTACGCGGGCGCGCTGGCCGGCGTCCGCCCCGACGACCTGGCCGCGCACGTGATCCGAGAGCTGGTCGCCCGCCACCCGTCGGTGGACTGGGCGCGAGTCGACGACGTCGTGCTCGGCTGCGCCAACCAGGCCGGCGAGGACAACCGCAACGTGGCCCGGATGGCGGCGCTGCTGGCCGGCCTGCCCGAGGAGGTGCCGGGCAGCACCGTCAACCGGCTCTGCGGCTCGGGCCTGGACGCGCTCGCCACCGCCGCCCGATCCATCGTCGCCGGAGACGCGGAGCTGATGATCGCCGGCGGGGTGGAGAGCATGAGCCGGGCGCCGTTCGTCATGCCGAAGGCGACGTCGGCGTACTCCCGCTCGGCCGAAATGTACGACACCACACTGGGCTGGCGGTTGGTGAACCCCTTGATGCGTGACGGGTGGGGAGTCGACTCGATGCCGGAGACGGCGGAGAACGTGGCCGCCGAGTACGGCGTCGGCCGGGCCGAGCAGGACGCCTTCGCGTACCGGTCGCAGCAGCGTGCGGCCAAGGCCCAGGCCGACGGCCGGTTCGCAGAGGAGATCGTGGCGGTGTCAGTGCCGGCCGGTCGTCGGGAGACCCGGCTGGTCGAGGTCGACGAGCACCCGCGGGAGACCACGCTTGCGAAGCTGGCCGCGCTGCCCACCCCGTTCCGCGACGGCGGCACGGTGACCGCCGGCAACTCCTCGGGCGTCAACGACGGCGCTGTCGCGTTGCTGGTAGCCAGCGAGGCGGCGGTCGCCCGGTACGGCCTGACCCCGCTGGCCCGGATCGTCGGCGCGGCGGCGGCCGGTGTGCCGCCCCGGATCATGGGGATCGGCCCGGTGCCGGCCACCCGCAAGCTGCTCGACCGCGTCGGCGTCGAGATGGGCGCTGTGGACGTGGTGGAGTTGAACGAGGCGTTCGCCGCGCAGTCAGTGGCGGTGTTGCGCGAACTGGGGCTGCCAGTGGACGCCGACCACGTCAACCCGAACGGTGGGGCCATCGCGCTGGGGCACCCGCTCGGTGCCAGCGGCGCGCGGTTGGCGCTGACCGCCGCCCTGGAGCTGCGCCGTCGCGGCGGCCGTCGGGCTCTGGCCACCATGTGCATCGGCGTTGGTCAAGGCATCTCGCTGTTGCTGGAGTCAGCCGCCTAGAGTGGTCCACACCACACGACCCGCGGGTCGACCGGTGCCCACGCGTGCCCGCTGCGCGCCCCGACGCCGGTGCCGTCCCGCGCCGCGGCGATGAACTGGGGAGCACGCTGATGCCGGACGGACTGCCGACCGAGATCGATCTGACCAGGCCGAGCGCGGCCCGGGTGTACGACTACTTTCTGGGTGGGGCGCACAACTTCGAGATCGACAGGCAGTTGGCGGAGCAGATCGCCAGCATGACCCCGAATCTCGCCGCCACCATGCGCTCCGGTCGGGAGTTCCTGCGCCGGGCCGTCCGGGTGCTGCTCGACGCCGGCATCGACCAGTTCCTCGACATCGGCTCCGGAATTCCCACCGTGGGCAACGTGCACGAGGTGGCGCAGGGGGTGAACCCCAAGGCCCGTGTGGTGTACGTCGACATCGACCCGGTGGCCGTCGCGCACAGCCGGGAGTTGCTGGCTGGCAACGAGCTGACCGGCGTCATCCACGCCGACCTGCGTGAGCCGGAGCGGATCCTCGCCGAGACCCGACAGCTCGGGCTGATCGACTTCAGTCGTCCGATGGGCATCCTGCTGGCCGGGGTGGTGCACTTCATCCCGGACGCCGACGGGCCCGAGGCGATCCTGGCCACCCTGCGGGCCGCTGCCGCGCCGGGCAGCTTCCTGGTCGTCTCCCACTCCACCTTCGAGGACCAGCCGCAGGAGATGCTGGACGCCCAGCGCCTCTCCGCCCGCACCGCCACCGAGATCACCCTGCGCTCCCGCGCTCAGGTCACCGGCTTCTTCGGCGACTGGACCGTAGTGGAACCGGGCGTGGTGCACATGCCGCTCTGGCGCCCGGACGCACCGTCCGACGTGGACGAGCACCCGGAGCGGTTCGGCGCCTTCGGGGGCGTCGCCCGGTACGACCAGCCCGCCGGCTGATCTCGTGGCCGCCGTCCCGGATCCCGCCGGGGTCGATTCCGGCCGGGACCCCGCCGGGGTCGTCGCCGGTCGGGCGGATGCTCAGGGGTACGCCGCCGACTGGGCCCGCGCGGTGCGTCGGCTCGGTTTCGTGCCGCTCAGCGTGGCCGAGACCGAGCGGCTGCTGCTGGCGCACACGCTCCGGCTGGCCCAGGCGGTACGGTCGGAGCCGTTCAGTGCCCACCCGGCCGAGGAGGTCGGGCGGGCCCTGGTGGAGGCGCACCTCACCGAGCCGCAGGCCCTGGAGTGGACGCTGCGCGCGCTCGGCGCGACCTTCGGGCGTCGGGTGCTGTGCGACGGTGACCGGCCGGCTGACTTCGCCGACCGGATCGCGGCGGTGCAGGGCGGGCTGGCCGCCGGGTTCGCCCGTGCGCTGCGCGACCGCACCTTCAGCCAGCAGGAGCGGATCGCCCGGTCGGCCTGGCAGGCGCGCGACGAGGTCGAGCAGGCGCTTCGCGAGAGCGAGGCACGGTTCCGGGCGGTGTTCACCGGCGCCGCGATCGGGATCGGGATCGCCGGCGTGGACGGTCGGATCATCGACGTCAACCAGGCGTTCGCCGACATGCTCGGCTACTCGATCGAGGAGTTGCGCGAGATCAACGTGGCGGCGCTGTTCCACGCCGACGACGCCGCCGGAATGTGGGAGCTCTACCAGGAGCTGATCGAGGGGAAGCACGACGCCGCCCGGGTGGAGAAGCGCTACCACCGCAAGGACGGCACAGTGGTCTGGACGGATCTCGCCGTCTCGCTGATCCGCCACGATGGCCGGCCACGATTCACCGTCGCGATGATCGAGGACATCACCGAGCGGTACGAACTCCAGCAGCGGCTGCGCTTCCAGGCGCTGCACGACCCGCTGACCGGGCTGCCCAACCGGACGCTGTTCTTCGAGACGTTGGGACGGGTGCTCGACACCGCTGACGCCGGGCAGCGCGTCGGGGTGTGCTTCCTCGACCTGGACGGCTTCAAGGCGATCAACGACAGTCTCGGCCACGACCTCGGTGACCGGCTACTCGTGATGATCGGTCGGCGGCTGGCCGCGTGCGTGGCCGACCACGGCCACCTGGTCGCCCGGATGGGGGGCGACGAGTTCGTGATCCTCGTCGACGGAGGGGACGACACCGACGACCCGGTCGCCGTCGCCGAGGCCGCGCTGGCCGCCGTCGCGGCCCCGGTCCACGTCGGTGAGCACCAGTTGGCCGTCTCGGCCAGTGTGGGCATCGTGCAGTGCCCGGCCTCGGAGACCACCGCGTCCGAGCTGATGAAGGCAGCGGACACCACGCTCTACTGGGCCAAGGCGGCGGGCCGGGGCCGGTGGGCGGTCTACGACCCCGAGCGCGGCGCTCGGGACATCGCCCGCTCGGCGCTGGTCGCCGGGCTGCCCGCAGCACTGGAGCGGGGCGAGTTCGTGCTGCACTACCAACCGATCGTGTCGCTGCTGGAGGGCACCATGCTCGCGGTGGAGGCGCTGGTCCGTTGGGAGCATCCGGAGCTGGGCCTGATCGGGCCGGACCGGTTCATCGGCCTGGCCGAGGAGACCGGCCTGATCGTCCGGCTTGGCGAGTGGGTGCTGCGGCAGGCCTGCGAAGACGCCGAACGGTGGTGGCGGGAGTTCCCCGACGCCAGGCTGGTGGTCAGCGTCAACCTGGCCGCCCGGCAGGCCGACGAACCGGCCATCGTGGACACCGTCGCCGACGCCCTGCAGACCAGCGGACTGCCCGCGGAGCTGCTCCAACTGGAGCTGACCGAGAGCGCCGTGATGGGCAGTGCCGGTGAACCCCTGCGCAGCCTGCACCGGCTCGCCGCGCTCGGCGTCCGGCTGGCCGTTGACGACTTCGGTACCGGGTACTCCAACCTGGCGTACCTGCGGCGGTTGCCGATCCACTGCCTGAAGCTCGCCGGTCCGTTCGTCGAGGGCATCCGCGCGGACGGGACCGACGTGGTGGCCGACCACCGTGACGAACGGATCGTGGACGCGTTGGTCCGGTTGGCGCACGCCCTCGAGTTGTGGGTCACGGCCGAGGCGGTGGAGACCGGCGTGCAGGCGGAACGGCTGCGGGCGCTGCGCTGCGACACCGGGCAGGGCCGATACTTCGGTGCGCCCGCCCCGGCCGACGTGATCACCACCCGGCTGCGCGGCGGAGCGTTGGCGTGAGCGAGCGCAGCGAGCGAGCCAGCAGGCACAGCGGCGTGGCGGGAAGCGGGGGACCGTTCCGGTCCGGAGGGTGGCGACGGAGGATGGCGGCGTGGACCTGACGGATTCGCAGACGGCGGTGACTGTGGTGGCCGGGCTGGCCATCCTGGCCGGGTTGGCCGGCGTGGTGGTGCCCGGTCTGCCGGCGCTGCCGCTCTGCTGGGGCGGCGTTCTGCTCTGGGCCGTCTTCGGCGGTGCGGGCCTGGTTGGCTGGGCGGTGTTCGCCGCCGCCACAGTGGTTGCCGGGGGTGGCGCCGTGATCAAGTACGCGTGGCCGGGCCGGAACCTGAAGCGCACCGGTGTGCCGACGTCCACGCTGCTCGCCGGTGGGGTGCTCGGCATCATCGGGTTCTTCGTGGTGCCGGTCGTCGGTCTGGTGCTCGGCTTCGTCGCCGGGGTGTGGGCGGCCGAACGGCTCCGGCTGGGCAGTAACCAGCTGGCGTGGCCCTCCACAGTGCAGGCGCTGAAGGCCGCCGGCCTGTCGATGCTTGTGGAGTTCCTGGCCGGCCTTCTGGTCGCGGCCCTCTGGGTAGCCGGCCTCCTCCTGACCTGACCCACGCCTTTCCCGCGGTGATCAAGAGCTTTCGGTCAGGCGCGGTCGGGATTCTGACGTAAACCTCTTGATCACGAGGGGGAGTGGGGCGCGGGGCACTTTTCGGGTACGGCGGAATGGCCGTACGTGAGAGAGAGGCGTGCCCCGCGCCACCGGGTCGGGCGGTCCGAGCGCCCGGGGTAGGCCCTTGTCGGGCCTGGTCACTGGTCCAGGATGCCGGCCGGGGCCGCCGGTCGGCAACGCAATTAGCCCGACGGTGGTGAGATTCCCGCCGACTACGTATTGACCGCCTTGATCGGCCGGGTCGACACTTTGCCCACTCGCACCCGGATCCACCTCAGGGAGGTGTGCAGTGGCCACGACGCCCGTGCCGACCGCCGAGCAACCTTTGGACGACGATGCCAGGCGGCTCGCCGAACTCGGCTACAAACAGGAGTTGCGCCGTAAGTGGAGTGGCTTCTCCAACTTCGCCATCTCCTTCTCGATCATCTCGATCCTGGCCGGCTGTTTCACCACGTTCGGTCAGGCGTGGAACAACGGCGGGCCGGTCGCCATCTCCTGGGGCTGGCCGCTGATCTCGCTGTTCATCCTGATCATCGGCTTCTGCATGGCGGAGCTGGTGTCGGCGTACCCGACAGCGGGTGGGATCTACTGGTGGGCGGCCACCATGGGCCGCCCGGTGCACGGCTGGTTCACCGGCTGGCTGAACCTGATCGGTCTGGTGGCGGTCACCGCCTCGGTGGACTACGGCTGTGCGACGTTCCTCAACCTCACATTGTCGGCGCTCTTCGACGGCTGGGCCGGGACGCTGCGTCAGGCGTTCGTCCTCTTCGTGATCATCCTGGTGCTGCACGGGCTGATCAACATCTTCGGGCACCGGATCATCGACGTACTCCAGAACGTCTCGGTCTGGTGGCACGTGGCCGGCGCGGCCGTCGTGGTGGCCATCCTGGTCTTCGTGCCCGACAACCACCAGAGCTTCCAGTTCGTGTTCACCGAGCGGTTCAACAACTCCGGCTTCGGCGACGGGGACGTCGGCGGGCTGACGTTCTGGTTCTACGTGCTGCCGCTGGGCTTCCTGCTGACGCAGTACACGATCACCGGCTTCGACGCCTGCGCGCACGTCTCCGAGGAGACCCGGGGCGCCTCGCAGGCCGCCGCCCGCGGACTCTGGCAGTCGATCTTCTACTCGGCGGTCGGTGGCTGGATCCTGCTGCTGGCGTTCCTCTTCGCGGCCACCGACGTCGAGGCGGTCAACGCCGCGGGCGGCTTCTCCGGTGCCATCTTCGAGTCGGCGCTGACCCCGGTCTTCTTCAAGATCGTCATCATCATCTCGACCATCGGCCAGTTCTTCTGCGGCATGAGCTGCGTGACCTCGATGAGCCGGATGGCGTACGCGTTCAGCCGGGACCGTGCCGTACCGGGATGGCGCCTGTGGTCGACTGTCGACCGCAACGGCACCCCGGTCAACGCGATCATCGGCGCCACACTGGCCGGCCTGGTGCTGACCCTGCCGGCGCTGTACGAGAGCTCCGCCGGTATCCCGATCGCCTTCTACGCGGTCGTCTCCGTCGCGGTGCTCGGGCTCTACCTGTCGTTCCTCATCCCGATCGCGCTCCGACTACGGATGGGCGACCGGTTCGTCCCCGGACCGTGGACGCTGGGCCGCAAGTACAAGCTGCTCGGCTGGATCGCGGTGATCGAGATCGCGATCATCGCCATCTACTTCGTGCTGCCGATCGTGCCCGCCGGCGTGCCCGGCAACGACGGGTTCACCTGGTCGGCGGTGAACTACGCGCCGCTCGCCGTCGGCGGGGTGCTCCTGGTGGTCGCCGTCTGGTGGTACGCCTCGGCCCGCAAGTGGTTCACCGGCCCGGTTCGTACCGTCGAGGAACCCGCGGTGGCGGCCGACCCGGCGCCGGCCGACGGCCCGGTCTGATCGGCACCCGGCGGGACGGGCGGTGCTGCCGTCCCGCCGGCCGTCGGTCGGGTTTGCCGCGCCTGCCGCCGGGGGCATTGACGGTGATCCGGTTTACCAGTAGACCTTGGTGATGGAGGCCCGCGAATGAGGAAAGCTCCGCTCACGCTGGAACAACTGCGGGTCGCCGTCGCCGAGGGCGAGATCGACACCGTGGTACTGGCCCTCGTCGACATGCAGGGCCGGTTGCAGGGCAAGCGGTTCCACGCGCCCTTCTTCCTCGACCAGGTGGTGACCAACGGCAGCGAGGGCTGCAACTACCTGCTCGCCGTGGACGTCGACATGAACACCGTCGACGGGTACGCGATGTCGAGCTGGGAACGCGGCTACGGCGACTTCGCGATGGTGCCGGACTTCGCCACGTTGCGCCGGGTGCCCTGGCAGCCCGGGTCAGCCCTGCTGCTGGCCGACCTGACCTGGCTCGACGGGTCCGGTGACGTGGTCGCCTCGCCCCGGCAGATCCTGCGCCGGCAGCTGGACCGGCTGGCCGAGCACGGGCTGACCGCGTACGCCGGCACCGAGTTGGAGTTCGTGCTGTTCCGCGACTCGTACGAGGACGCCTGGCAGCGTGGCTACCGCGACCTCACCCCGGCCAACCAGTACAACGTCGACTACTCGCTGCTCGGCACCGCCCGGGTGGAGCCGCTGCTGCGCCGCATCCGCGTCGAGATGGCCGCCGCGGGGCTCACCCCGGAGAGCGCCAAGGGCGAGTGCAACCTCGGGCAGCACGAGATCGCGTTCCGGTACGACGAGGCGGTGGCCTGCGCCGACCACCACGTGATCTACAAGAACGGCGCCAAGGAGATCGCCGCCCAGGAGGGGATGGCGATCACCTTCATGGCCAAGCCGAACGAGCGGGAGGGCAACTCCTGCCACATCCACTTTTCGCTTCGGGACTCCTCCGGCTCGTCGGCGATGCTCGGTGACGGACCGGCGCACCTGTCGCAGACCGGGCAGCGCGTGCTCGCCGGGCTGCTGGCCACCATGCGGGAGTTCAGCCTGCTCTTCGCCCCGAACATCAACTCCTACAAGCGCTACCAGCCGGGGTCGTTCGCCCCGACGGCGCTGCGCTGGGGTGTCGACAACCGCACCTGCGCGCTGCGGGTGGTCGGGCACGGGCAGGGCATGCGCGTGGAGAACCGGGTCCCCGGCGCCGACGTCAACCCGTACCTGGCGATCGCCGGGCTGGTCGCCGGGGCGCTGCACGGCATCGACGGCGAGCTGGAGTTGGGCGCGGAGTGCACCGGTAACGCGTACGACGACCCGGAGGCCGAGCGGGTCCCCGGCACCCTGCGCGACGCCCTGGCCCTCTGGGAGGACTCCACTGTGGCCCGGGAGGCGTTCGGCCCTGAGGTGGTGGCCCACTACGCCAACCAGGCGAGGGTCGAGCTGGCCGCTTTCGACGCCGCGGTCACGGACTGGGAGCTGACCCGTGGCTTCGAACGCCTCTGACCGCACCCCCACCCCTCATGCGGTCGATCATGGACTTGTGGTGGGCGGAAGGTCCCGCGAGGTGGCTTATGTGGGGCACCACAACTCCATGATCGACGGGGCAGGGGGGTGGCGGGCGTGACGGTTCTGGTGGATCCGGCTTCCGGGGTGGGGTTTCGGGAGGTTGCCGCGGCCTCTCGGGAGCAGGTGGACGCGGCAATCTCCGCCGCCGCCGCGGCATTCCAGACCTGGCGTCAGGTGGGGGCGGGGGATCGGGCACGGTTGTTGCGGCGGTTCGCCGCCGTCGTCGACGCGCGTCTGGACGAGTTGGCAACGCTGGAGGTGCGCAACTCCGGGCACACCATCGGCAACGCCCGGTGGGAGGCGGGCAACGTCCGCGACGTCCTGGACTACTACGCCGGCGCGCCCGAGCGGTTGACCGGGCGGCAGATCCCGGTGCCCGGCGGGTTGGACGTCACCTTCCACGAACCACTCGGTGTGGTTGGCGTGATCGTGCCGTGGAACTTCCCGATGCCGATCGCCGCCTGGGGGTTCGCCCCGGCGCTCGCCGCCGGCAACACTGTGGTCCTCAAGCCCGCCGAACTGACCCCGCTCACCGCGCTGCGCCTGGCCGAGTTGGCAGGCGAGGCCGGCCTTCCCGACGGCGTCTTCACAGTCATCCCGGGCGAGGGCGCGGTGGTGGGGGAGCGGTTCGTCACCCACCCGGCGGTCCGCAAGATCTGCTTCACCGGCTCCACCGAGGTCGGCACCCGGATCATGGCCGGCTGCGCCGCCCAGGTGAAGCGACTCACACTGGAGTTGGGCGGCAAGAGCGCGAACATCGTGTTCGCCGACGCCGACCTGGAGCGCGCCGCCGCGACCGCACCGGGCGCGGTCTTCGACAACGCCGGCCAGGACTGCTGCGCACGGTCGCGGATCCTGGTCCAGCGTTCCGTGTACGACAGGTTCCTGGAACTGCTCGAACCTGCGGTACGCGCGGTGCGCGTCGAGGACCCGTCCCGCGACACCGCCGAGATGGGCCCGCTGATCTCCGCCGCCCAACGGGACCGGGTAGCCGGTTACCTCGCCGGGGCGACTGTAGCTTTTACCGGCTCCTGCCCCGACGGCCCCGGGTTCTGGCACGCGCCCACCGTGCTGCTGGCCGACTCGCCGGCCGACCGGCACTGGCGGGAGGAGATCTTCGGCCCGGTGGTCTCGGTGCTGCCGTTCGACGACGAGGCGGACGCGGTCCGGCTCGCCAACGACACCGAGTACGGCCTCTCCGGCTCGATCTGGACCCGGGACGTGGGTCGGGCCCTGCGCCTGGCCCGCGCCGTCGACTCGGGCAACCTCAGCGTCAACTCGCACTCCTCGGTGCGCTACTGGACCCCGTTCGGCGGGATGAAGCGTTCCGGGCTCGGCCGCGAGCTGGGCCCGGACGCGTTGCACTCCTTCACGGACGTCAAGAACGTGTTCATCGCGACGGAGGAGTGACGCCAGTGCAGGGTCGGTTGCAGGACCGGGTGGCAGTGGTCACCGGAGCGGGCAGCGGCATCGGGTTGGCCACCGTGCGGCGGTTCGCCGCCGAGGGGGCCCGGGTGATCTGCGTGGACATCGACGCGGAGGCCGGTACGAGGGCCGCCGAGGAGTGCGGCGGCGAGTTCGTGGCCACCGACGTGGCCGACGAGTCGGCGGTACGCGACCTGTTCGACGGAGTTGCCGACCGGCACGGCCGGGTGGACGTCGCGTTCAACAACGCCGGCATCTCACCACCGGACGACGACTCCATCCTGGACACCGGCCTGGACGCGTGGGAGCGGGTGTTGCGGGTCAACACCACGAGCGTCTACCTGTGCTGCAAGTACGCCATTCCGCACATGCGCCGGCAGGGCAAGGGGTCGATCATCAACACTGCCTCGTTCGTGGCGTTGATGGGTGCGGCCACGTCGCAGATCGCGTACACCGCGAGCAAGGGCGGGGTGCTGGCGATGACCCGGGAGTTGGGTGTGCAGTTCGCCCGCGAGGGCATTCGGGTCAATGCCCTCTGTCCCGGGCCGGTGGCCACCCCGTTGCTGCTGGAGCTCTTCGCCGCCGACCCGGAGCGGGCCGCCCGCCGGCTGGTGCACGTGCCGATGGGTCGCTTCGGGCAACCCGAGGAGATCGCCGCCGCTGTGGCGTTCCTGGCCAGCGACGACGCCTCGTTCATGACCGCCGCGCAGTTCGTTGTCGACGGCGGCATCACTGGCGCCTACGTCACCCCTCTATGAGGCGGCCGCTGATCGGTGTCAGCGCGTACGTCGAACCCGCCGACTGGGCGGTCTGGCGGGGTGTGCGGGCGGTGCTGGTGCCGGAGGCGTACTCGCGGGCGGTGGCGGCCGCGGGTGGCCGGGCTGTGCTGCTGCCGCCGGACGACGTGGACGCGGACGTGGTGGCAGTCCTCGACGGGTTGCTGTTGGCCGGTGGCGCTGACGTCGGCCCGGGGCGGTACGGCCAGTCGGCCGACCCCCGTACCGAGGACCGGCCGGACCGGGACGCCGGCGAGTTGACGCTGTTGGCTGCCGCGCTCGCCGCAGAGGTGCCGGTGCTGGGCGTGTGTCGGGGGATGCAGTTGCTGGCTGTCGCGTACGGCGGCACGTTGCACCAGCACCTGCCCGACGTGGTGGGTCACGAGGCGCACCGCCCGGCGCCCGGCGTGTACGGCGCGCACGCGGTGCGGTTCGCGCCGGGGAGCCTGGCCGCCTCGGTGCTGGCCGGGGTCGACCGGGTCAACTCGTACCACCACCAGGCGGTCGCCGATCCGGGCCGGCTCACGGTGACCGGTTGGGCGGGGGACGGCGTGGTCGAGGCGGTGGAGGATCCGGCCCTGCCGTTCGTGCTCGGGGTGCAGTGGCATCCGGAGAACGAGTCGGATCCCGCCCCGATCACGGCGTTGGTGCAGGCTGCCGGCCGGCGGGTGTGACTGGGATCGCCCCCGCCCGTCGACGGCACCGGTGGGAGGATCGGCGCATGGGCAAGGTTTATCCGGAGATCGATGCTCGACTGCGTGACTTCATAGTGGCCCAGCCACTCTTCTTCGTGGCGACCGCCCCGTCCGGGGTCGAGGGGCACGTCAACGTGTCACCGAAGGGCATGCGGGGCACCTTCGTGATCCTCGGCTCGCACCGGGTGGCCTACCTCGACTATCACGGCAGTGGGGCGGAGACCATCGCCCACCTGCGGGACAACGGCCGGATCACGCTGATGTTCTGCGCCTTCGACGGCCCGCCGAAGATCGTCCGGTTGCACGGGCGGGGCAGCAGCGTCGCGGTCACCGAGGACGCCTTCGCCGATCGGCTCGCCGAGTTTCCCGCACCGCCGGACGTGCACGCCGTCCGGGCGGTCATCGCTGTCGAGGTGGAGCGGGTCAGTGACTCCTGTGGATACGCGGTGCCACTGATGGACTTCCGGGCCGAACGTGACCTGTTACTCACCTCACACTCCCGCCGCAGCGCCGATGATCTGGTCGCCTACCGGGCCACCAAGAACGCGGCAAGCATCGACGGGCTGCCAGTCTTCTGACTCGTCAGAGCGTTCCGGCCACCGCCGTTCGACGCCTCCGTCCACCCGCACTGTCCGGTGCCCGACGGTCCAGGCGTATGTAAACAGCGTCCATCTGTCGTGATGCGTTACGTTGCTGCTCCGCTGGGGTACAAGTCGGAGCACGGCGGGTGAAGATCAACGGTCGAGGGGTACGGCCGGAGCGGGAGGCTGCATGAGCTCGGCCCAGGGGGGCGCGGACATCGGGCATCCCGCCCTGTCCGGTCGCGAGACCCCGCCGATGCTGACGGCCGCGTTCGCGGCCGGCGGTGAGATGGGCGAGCGACTGGCCTCCTTCGACTGGTCCTCCGGCCCGCTGGGTGAGCCCGGTCAGTGGCCCCCGGCGCTCTCCAGCGCGGTCGGCATGATGCTCGCTTCCAGCGCGCCGATCGTCATGTTCTGGGGCGACGAGCAGTTGGCCTTCTACAACGACGCCTACCGGCCGACCATCGGCGGCAAACACCCGGACGTGATCGGCCAACCGGCCCGCACGAACTGGGCGGAGACCTGGGCGGTGCTCGGCCCGCTGCTCGACAGCGTCCGGAGCACCGGCCGCTCCTACCGGGGCGAGGACCATCCCTTTCTGCTGGACCGTTACGGCTTCGTCGAGCAGACCTACTTCAACGTCTCGTACGACCCGATCCGGGGGGACGACGGCGCGGTCAGTGGCGTCTACTGCATCGTCAGCGAGACCACCGGGCGGGTGCTCGGCGAGCGTCGGCTGCGAGCGTTGTCCGAGCTGGGTGCCGAGCTGAGCGACATCGGCAGCGCCACGGAACTGGGTCGGACCGCCGCCGGGGTGCTCGGCCGGCACCGGGCCGACGTGCCGTTCGCCCTGATCTATCTGGCTGACGACAACGACCAGCTCACCCTGGCTGGCTGCACCGGCACCGCCCCGCCCACCGGCGATGTCACGGCGCAGGTGCTGGCCCGGCTGACACCCGATGACGCGCCCGCCACGATCGAGGTGGCGGCTCTGCTCGACGCGTCGCCTGTCGACGCCGCCGACCAGGCCCTCGTGCTGCCGCTCACGGCGAGCAACCAGACGGTCGGCGCGCTGGTCGTCGGCGTGGCCCGTCAGCTGCCGCTCAGCGGCGACTACCGCGACTTCCTCGGCCTGGTCGCCGCCCAGATCTCCCGGGCGGTCGGCACCCAGCGGGCGTACGAGCAGGAACGGGCCCGCGCCGCCGAGTTGGCCGCGCTCGACCGGGCGAAGACCAACTTCTTCGCCAACGTCAGCCACGAGTTCCGCACCCCGCTGACCCTGGTGCTCGGCCCGCTGGAGGACATGCTGGCCGACCCGGAGCTGCCCGCCACCGAAACCGACCGGCTCACCATGATGCACCGCAACGCGCTGCGCCTGCTCAAGCTGGTCAACACAGTGCTGGACTTCTCCCGACTGGAGTCCGGTCGGCTCGCCGCCCGCTACCAACCCACCGACCTCGCCGGCTACACCGCCCGACTGGCCAGCACCTTCCGCTCGGCCACCGACCGGGCCGGTCTGCGACTGGTGGTGGACTGTCCGCCGCTGCCGACGCCGGTCTTCGTCGACCGGGACATGTGGGAGAAGATCGTCCTCAACCTGGTGTCGAACGCGGTCAAGTTCACCTTCGACGGCGAGATCCGGGTGCGGGTACAGGCCGTCGAGGGCGCGGCCCGGCTGGAGGTGACGGACACCGGCGTCGGCATCGTGCCGGACGAACTGCCGCACGTCTTCGAACGGTTCCACCGAGTCCCCGGGGTGCGGGCACGCACCCACGAAGGCACCGGCATCGGTCTCGCGCTGGTCCGGGAGCTGGTCGAGATGCACGGCGGTGAGGTCGGGTTGACCAGCCAGGTCGATGTGGGCAGCACGTTCGCGGTGACCGTCCCGTTCGGCTCGGCGCACCTGCCGGCGGACCGGGAGGCGGCGTTCGACCCACTGCCCGTCGGTGAGCCCGAGCAGGCCCGGCTCTTCGTGGCGGAGACCGCGCTGTGGGCTGGCGTCGCGTCGACACCCGAGCTGGACCGGCAGCCGGCGAAGGGCACCTCGGCTGGCCGGATCCTGGTCGTCGACGACAACGCCGACCTGCAGGAGCACGTCAGTCGGCTGCTCTCCCCGACCTGGGAGGTGGTCACCGCGAACGACGGGCTCGATGCCCTGCCGCTGGCCCGTGAGGGTGGGTTCGACCTGGTGCTCACCGACGTGATGATGCCCCGTCTGGACGGGTTCGGGCTGGTCAGCGCGCTGCGCTCGGACTCGCGTACCCGGCATGTGCCGATCGTGCTGCTCTCCGCCCGCGCCGGCTCCGCGGAGGCCGTCGCCGGTCTCGCCGTCGGCGCCGACGACTACCTCACCAAGCCGTTCTCCGCGCAGGAGCTGATCGCCCGGGTCCGGGCCAACGTCGAGCTGGGCCAGCTGCGCGGGCAGATCATCCGCCGGCTCCGGGCGCTGGCCGACGCGGCGGTGGCTGTGAACACCGCCCGATCCACCGCCGATGTGCTCCAGGTCGCCGCCCGGCACGCGTTGAGCCTCGCCGAGGCCGCTCGGGTGGTGGTCAGCGCTGCCGAGGCGCGCTTCGAGGCGGACGGCGGCGGCACCACCGCCGCCGACCCGTCCTTCGTGGCCGAGCTGACCGGCACGGCCGGCAAGCAGCTCGGTGAGCTGCAGGTCTGGCGGGCCGCCGGCGACGAGGCGCAGGCCGACGACGCCGCGTTGACCCAACTGGCCCGGCTCGTCGGGGTGCGACTGGAGAACGCCCAGCTCTACGAAGCCGAACACCGCATCGCCACCACCCTTCAGCACAGCCTGCTGCCCCGGTCGCTGCCCCAACTGCCCGGCGCGGTGGTGGCCAGCCGTTACCTGCCCGGCAGCGCCGACGTCGAGGTCGGTGGCGACTGGTACGACGCCATCGCGTTGAACGGCGACGAGCTGGTGCTGGTCATCGGCGACGTGGTCGGTAAGGGCGTCCGGGCCGCCGCGGCGATGGGGCAGCTGCGCAACGCGCTGCGGGCGTACGTGTTGGAGGGCTTCGATCCGGGTGAGTCGCTGACCCGGCTCAACCGGCTGGTCGGCTCCACCGAGGGCCGCTCCTTCGCGACTGTGGTCTGCCTGCTGTTCAACCCCCGCACCGGTCGACTCCGGTACGCGAGCGCCGGTCACCCGTCCCCACTGTTGATCACCGGAGGCGACGTGGCGTTCCTGCACGACAGGGCGCTCGGTCCACCGGTCGGTGCCCTCCCCGACGCGACGTACGAGTCGGTCGAGGGCGAGTTGCCGGCCGGCACTCGACTGTTGCTCTACACCGACGGGCTGATCGAGGACCGCCAGCTCGGCATCGATGCCTCTCTGGCCCAGCTGCGCATCGACGCGGCCATCCCGAGTGAGCACGTGGTGGACCTGATCGACGCCGTCGTGGAGCGCGTCACCGGACGGCCGCGCCGCGACGACGTGGCGGTTCTCGCCCTGGAGGCGGCGGAGCTGAACCGCTTCGGGCTGCGGCTCCCGGCGGACCCGACCCGGCTCAGCGTGCTCCGAAAGCGACTGGAGGACTTCCTGGTCGCGCACTCCGTCGGCGAGACCGACCTGTTCGACCTGACCGTCGCCATCTCCGAGGCCGCCGCCAACGCCATCGAGCACCCGGTCCACCCCGCCGAGGCCATGATCAGCGTGGAGGTGGCCATCGAGGATCGGACGGTGACGGCCACCGTTCGCGACAGCGGCCAGTGGCGGGAGTCGACCGACTCCGGCTTCCGGGGCCGCGGCCTGGACCTGATCAGAGCGCTGGGGGAGCTGTCGGTACGGCGTTCCGCCGAGGGCACCGAGGTGACGCTGCGCCGGCAGTTGCAGGACTGACCGCGCGCCCGGCGGCGGCCGGGTGCCTAGGCCCTGTCGAGCCAGCCCTGCTCGCCGAGGCCGGAGATCTCCAGCACCCGACGGACCTGCCGGGACGGGCGAACGGTGAGCTGGCCCGGAAACTCCTGGGCGAGCCGGACCAGGGCGTGGATGGCGGCCGAGTCGAAGAAGGTGACAGCGCTCAGGTCGAGAGTGATCTTCCCGGCGGGCTCGCGCAGTGCCGTCTGGAGCATCGTGTCCGCTGTCGCCATGTCGACCTCGCCGGCCACCACGACGTGGAGGTGGTCACCGTCGATCTCGGCGCTGGCGGAGAAGACGGGCGGTGCTCCCCCTTGATCCACGCTGACACCATGGCACAGCGACCCTGGCAGGGCAACAACCTCCACCGGGCAGCCGTGGCGCGGGTCACCAGCGGCCCCGGCGATAGGCTTGCGGCATGACCGTCCGTCCGCCGCTGACACCAGGCACGCTCTCCCCGATGCGACCGGTGCCATCTCAGATCGCCCGACCCGAGTACGTGGGCAAGACGCGTCCGCGGGAGTGGCGTGGCTCGCACGTGCAGACGCCGGAGACCATCGAGAAGATGCGGATCGCCAGCCGGCTCGCCGCCCAGGCGACCCAGCTCGCCGGCGAACACTGCAAGCCCGGCGTGACCACCGACGAGATCGACAAGGTGGTGCACGAGTTCCTCTGCGACCACGGCGCGTACCCGTCGACGCTGGGCTACAAGGGCTTCCCGAAGTCCTGCTGCACAAGCCTCAACGAGGTCATCTGCCATGGCATCCCGGACACCACGGTCCTGACCGACGGCGACATCATCAACGTCGACGTGACCGCGTACATCGGTGGGGTGCACGGCGACACCGACGCCACCTTCTGCGTCGGCGAGGTCAGCGAAGAGGCCCGGCTGCTGGTCGAACGGACCCACGAGGCGATGATGCGCGGCATCCGCGCCGTCGCCCCGGGACGCCAGATCAACGTGGTGGGCCGCGTCATCGAGTCGTACGCCAAGCGGTTCGGCTACGGCGTGGTCCGCGACTTCACCGGCCACGGCATCGGCGAGGCATTCCACAGCGGCCTCTACGTGCCGCACTACGACAGCCCGCGCCCCACGGACATCATGGAGCCCGGCATGACGTTCACCATCGAGCCGATGATCACCCTCGGCACCTACCAGTACGACATGTGGGACGACGGGTGGACAGTGGTCACCAAGGACCGGAAGTGGACGGCGCAGTTCGAGCACACCATCGTGGTGACCGACGACGGCCACGAGATCCTTACCCTGCCGTGAGCGCGAGGAACGCAGCGAAGCGGAGTCCCGCAGTCGTGAACGAAGGGCTGGCGCAGTGACCGACACCCCAGCGGCGCTGCGCGAGGCGCACCACGCGGACGTCTCCGGCGGCTGGCTGCGCCCGGCCGTTTTCGGCGCGATGGACGGCCTGGTCACCAACATCGCCCTGATCGCCGGCGTCGGTGGCGGCGGGGTGTCGCCCCGCAGCATCGTGCTCACCGGCAGCGCCGGCCTCGTCGCCGGTGCCATCTCGATGGGCCTCGGCGAGTACACGAGCGTGCGCTCCGCCAACGAGCAGGTCGCCGCCGAGGTGGCCAAGGAGCGACGGGAACTGGAACGGCACCCCGAGGCGGAGGCCCGGGAGCTGGCCGACGCGTGGGTGGCCCGGGGCCTTCCCCGGGACCTCGCCACCCAGGTCGCCGAGGCGGTGCGGCGCGACCCGGAGGAGGCGCTGCGGGTGCACGTCCGCGAGGAGCTGGGCGTCGACCCCGACGACCAGCCCAGCCCGTGGGCGGCGGCGATCTCGTCGTTCCTGTTCTTCTCGATCGGGGCGCTGGTCCCGCTGCTGCCGTACCTGCTCGGCGCCACCGACCTGTGGCTGGCGCTCGCCGTCGGTGGGCTCGGGCTGTTCGTCGCCGGTGCCGTGGTGGCCAGGTTCACCCGCCGTCCCTGGTGGACCAGTGGGCTACGCCAGCTGCTGCTGGGCGCCGCTGCGGCCGGCGCCACCTACCTGATCGGCTCGCTGATCGGCGTACCGGGCGGGCTGTGACGCGCCTCAGGTGCTGAGCAGCTCGTCGATCGTGCCGTCGACAGCGCGACCACGGGCCGCCAACTCCTCGGCCTGCCGGGCCAGCACCACACCCACCTCGGTCATGTCCGCCCCGGCCAACCCGGTGCGCCGCACCGCGTCCCCCGGGTCACGGAAGTAGGTACGACTCAGCAGACCGGTCACAGTGGCCGCCGCCAGCCGCGCCTCACCGAGCATCAGCAGAGCCTGATCGGTCTCGTACCACTCGGCCAGGCGTGCCGCCCGGGAGTGCGCCGCGCTGCCCCTGTACCACGCCTGGCGGGCAGCGGTGCTGAACTCCGCCGGCCGGGCCCGAGCCAGCCGGCCGAGATGCTCGTCGCGCAGCGTCCGCAACCAGCCCGTCGGATCGTGCAACGCCTGCGTGGTGACGTACCGGTCGGCGGTCAACGGCCAGAGCGGGGAGAGCACCCGGGCCTGGGCCAGGTAGTCCTCGGCGGCGGCCACCGTCAGATCGACGAGCACCCCGTCCACCCGCCGGGTCGCCGGCGGCGGGCCGGTCCCGGGTCGATAGGTGACCACCAGCATTCCCGCCTCGAGGTCCCCGCCGCCGTCGTCGTCCCCGTGCGCCAGAGGCCCGTGCACTGCGATCGCGAGCGCATCGGCCGGGAACCGCCGCCGGACCGCCTCGGCGACCCGCTCCGCGACCGTCCACCGTCGATCGTCGAGGCCCCGGTCGACACCGGCCTGCTCACTCACCGGACCAGCTCTGTTCGGGGCTGCGGGGCTCGCAACCCCGGCTCACTCCTCGCACTCACGGGACCGCCTTTGTTCGCGGCTGCGGGGCTCGCAACCCCGGCTCACTCCTCGCACTCACGGGACCACCTCGCCTTGGCTGCCGGGCGTCAGCCTAGCCAGCCGACGGCGGAGCCTCGGGCGCGCCGCGCCCGGTCGGGGCCAGCCGGAAGATGTGGATCTCCCGGCCGCCGGCCCGCTGCACGTACGTGTGGTACGCCGGCCACGCCGTGACCAGCAGCTGCCACAACCGGTCCCGTTCGGCGCCGGAGGCCCGCTGGGCCCGCACCGCGACCCGCCGGCCCTTCACGTCCACCTCGGCGGCGGGATCGGCGAGCAGGTTCATCGCCCAGCCGGGGTGGTGGGTCTGCCCCCAGTTGGAGCCGATCACCACGTACGCGTCGCCGTCGGGCACGTAGAGCAGCGGATTGCTGCGGGGCTTGCCGGAGCGGCGGCCCGTTGTGGTGATCAGCAGGGAGGGGAGAAGGCCGAGCGCGACCACCCGGCCCCGGGTGAGTCGACCAACCATCCGATCGGCCGGGACCAGCAGGCGCGCGGTGGCGCCGAACCAGCGATGATGACCGACGCGACGGACGACATTCCTGAGCACTGACACGCCGATCAGTCTGCCGGCTGCCCGGCCCCGGCGGCACCCCCGCGCGGTCCCGTTTCGATAGCGGCGGATCGGTCAGTCCAGCCGCCGCTCGATAGGCAGTCGGGCCCGGGTGAACAGGCCCGCCCCGAGCATCGCCACCACCGGCACCAGCACCAGGACCCCGAGCGCGGGCCACGGCACCAGAAAGGGATACGGGTCCGATACCGGCCAGTCACTGGCGTACTGCCGGTTCACCGAGACCAGCACGATCGCGGCGGTGCCGAGGCCGGCCACGATGCCGAGCAGCGAACCGAGACCGGCGATGACCCCGGCCTGGCAGATCGCCAGCAGCCGGCGTACCGCTGGGGCCGCGCCGACGGCCGCGAGGGTGGTCAGCTCGGCGCGTCCCTCGGCGGCGGCGAGCGCGGTGGCGATCCCGGCCGCCCCCACGGTGATCAGCCCGGCCGCCGCCGCGAGCAGCAGAAGCAACGGTGAGACGTCGCGTGGGGCGCCGCCGTTCTCCGCGCTCAGCGCGAGCGTCCCGAACGGCCGCAGGACGGCGGCGAACCGTGCCTGTTGCTCCTCGTCGGGCGGGGTCGTGGTGCCGATCACCCAGCCGGTCTGAGACCAGCTCAGGTCGAGTTGCCGCGCGGCGGCGGCGGACAGCAGCAGACGGGACTGGCCGGTCGCCCGGGGCAGCGCGTACCCCGGAAGGTCGTGGACCGTGACCGGCCGGTCCGACCCGGCCTCCACCTCGCTGACCCGAACGGTCACCAGGCCGTCGTGCAGGTAGCGCGGGTCGGTCACCACCACGCCACCGGCGTGCAGCACGGCCGTGGCGGCTGCTGTCGTCGCCGGGTCCACGCCGGTGAGCAGGGGGAGTGCGGTTCCGTCGTCGACTCCGGGTTCCACGTAGCCGCCGAAGTAGTCCGCCTCGCTGATCTGGCAGCGGGGATCGGCGCGGGCCTGCTGGCGCTGCGCCGCGGGAAGTGGAACGTCGGGCTGCCAGGGGCAGGCCCGGGTCAGCGGGAGCACCGGTGCGATGTCGCAGTAGCCGGTGTGCCCCGCCCCGCAGCTCGGTGTCTGCACCGGGGCCACCGCGCCGACCCCGAGCTGATCCCGGGCGGCGGCGGTGATCTGGGCCAGCGTGGGCTGCCCGGCCGATCCGACCGGGTTGACCATGACATGGCCGGTCGGCAGCGCCGGCCGGTAGGCGCGCGCGTCGCGGGCACCGTCGCTGGCCAGGTATCCGCCGAGGGCGACGCTGCTGGCCACGGCGGCCATCACGGCGCAGATGGCCGGAGCCGCGGCGGCCCGGTTGCGGCTGGCATCGCGCAGCGCGATCCGTGGTGCCAGCGGCAACACCCGGCCGAGGCGGGCGAGCACCCCGAGCAGCGTGGGCGTGCAGCAGACCAGGCCCAACTCGCCGAGGATCAGCCCGGTGAGAACCACCGCTGGGGAAGTCCGGGTGGCCCCGAACGCCGCCAGCCCCGCCCCGCCGACCACCAGCGCCAGTCCGAGAGCCAACCACCGGCCCGGAGATTTCGCCGGGGTGCGTCGTCCGGCGAGGCCGGCGCTGACGTCCTGCCGGGCGGCGGTCCAGGCCGGTGCCAGCGCGGCGAGCACCCCGGCCAGCACCGCGACGCCACCGAGCAGGACCAGCGCGCTCGGCCAGCAGCGGTAGCCGCCGAAACGGGCGCTGAAGACATACTGCTCCATCAGCGGGCGACCGGCGAACGCCGCGCCCACGCCGACCAGCAGGCCGGCGGCGGCCCCCAGCACACCCAGCACCACACCGTCGGCCAGCACGACCCGGCGGAGCTGGGCGGCGTCCCCGCCCGCCACCGCTACCAGCGCCAGATCCCGTCGACGGCGACGGACTCCGACGGCGAAGGCCGGCCCGACCAGCAGGACGACCTCCAGCAGCCCGAGGCCGGCGATCAGGACGCCGGTGCTCAGGTCGTTCGGATTGTCCCCCATGACCGACCCGAGCCATGTCCGGTCCGCTCCGGTCGCCGAGCCGACCTGGTGCCGCGCGGTGACCACCACCCCACTGTCGTTGAGCCGGGACACCAACGCCTCGTCGACGGTGCCCGGCACGTCCGCCAGCCAGACTCCGTCCGGCTCCGGGCCCGTCGATGGCACGGCCCCCGGGTGCAGCGCCACCACCGGTCCGAGGTCGTCGGGAAACTCGACCACCCCCACCACCGTGTACGCCCTGCTGCCGTCGGCGGCGGCCACGGCGTGCCCGAGGCGGAGGTCCAGACGACGCAGCGCCCTCGGACTGACAGCGACCTCACCGGGTTGCTGCGGCGCCCGGCCGGCCCGGAACCGCACCAGCCCGCGGGCCAGCGGGTCGGTGAGGTCCAGCACCCGACCGTCCACGACCTCGTCGCGGTTCGGCCCGCGCAGGGTCAGCGGGACGTGCGGACGCACCTCGGTGACCCGGCTGCCCGGCCCGAGCAGCGCCGTCAGTTGGGCCGCGCTGACCTTCGCGGGGGGAGCGCCGTCGCGGGTGTACCAACCCTCGCCCCACTCGTCCTGCTCCACCGGGACGTTGGCGATCCACTGCAACTGCGCGTCGGCCACGCCGAGTCGGCGGTCGACGCGTTCCTGTGGGGTCAGCTCGGCCATGTCGTAGCTCGCCGCCAGGAAGGCCAGCGCCGCCACCGGCATGGCGATCATCGCGAGCACCAGGGCGGTCCGCCGCCGGGACCGGCGTGACTCCCGTCTGGCGATCCGCAGCGCCGCCCGCCAGGAGCCGGTCA
>NZ_JBEZGJ010000102.1:0-26456 GCF_040649965.1 Micromonospora sp. NPDC048843 | reverse complement strand
AACGTCCGGGCACGCTCCCGTGAGGCGATGCCGTCCTCCACGACCTTCATCCGGTCGTCCCACAGCTCGTACTCCTCCTCGGCCCGCGCGGCCCGGGTCGCCGGGCAGGGCGACCCGATCCAGGCGCTCGCCGGCGAACGGCCGGTGACGCCAGCGCAACGGGCCTACCTGACCGAGAAGTACCACCTGGACGCCACCGGCGTCGGCGGCTTCTTCTACCGCTACTTCGACTACGTGAAGAACCTGCTCCAGGGCAACCTGGGCGAGTCACTCACCGGTCGGAACATCGGTGACATCCTTCAGCAGGCCTGGCCGGTCACCGTGCGGCTCGCGCTCATCGCGCTCGCTGTGGCGATCATCTTCGGCGTCACCGCCGGGGTGCTCGCCGGCATCCGCCGGGCCAGCATCTTCGACAACTCGACGCTGGTGCTGACCCTGCTGGTGCTGGGCATCCCGACCATCGTGCTGGCGCCGCTGGCGCAGTACTTCCTCGGCGTCAAGTGGCAGCTCTTCCCACCCACCGCCGGCTCCGACCCCTCGTTCTACGCGCTCCTGCTGCCGGGCATCGTGCTCGGCTCGCTGTCGCTGGCCACCGCCCTACGACTCACCCGGGCCTCGGTGGCGGAGAACCTGCGCGCCGACTACGTCCGGACCGCCCGGTCCAAGGGCCTGGTCAAACGGCGCATCGTCGTCGTCCACGTGCTGCGCAACTCGCTGATCCCGGTGGTCACCTTCCTCGGTGTCGAACTGGGCAACCTGATGAGCGGCGCGATCATCACCGAGGGCGTCTTCAACATTCCCGGCGTGGGCTTCAACCTCTTCCGCGGCATCCGCACCGAGGACGGCCCCCTGGTGGTGGGCATCGTGAGCGTGCTCGTCGTGGTCTACCTGGTCTCGAACCTGGTGGTGGACGTCCTGTACGCCGTACTCGACCCGAGGATCCGCTATGAGTGAGCGCAGCGAACGAATCATCAGCGCAGCGTGCCTGGGCTCTCATGCCGGCGCCGAGCGCAGCGAGGTGGCGGCATGAGTGATTTTGAAACTGTGGCGGCCACCGAGAACCAGGCCGCACGACGTGGCCCCTCGGGAGAGCCGGGCACGCCCAACCAGGTCGGCGCCGCGAACAAGCCCCGCAGCCTGGCCGGTGACGCCTGGCGCGACCTGCGCCGCAACCCGATCTTCTGGATCTCGCTGGCGCTGGTCGTCATCTTCTCCCTGATGGCACTGCTCCCCGGGGTCTTCACGGCCAACAACCCGAACGACTGCCTGCTCTCCCGGCAGCACGCCGGGCCGTCCGGCGGGGCCATCTTCGGGTACGACTTCCAGGGCTGCGACACGTACTCCCGGGCGGTCCACGGCACCCGGGCGTCGCTGCTGGTCGGCGCGCTCGCCGCGCTCGGCACCGGCATCATCGCGCTGGTGATCGGCATGCTGGCCGGTTACTTCGGCCGCTGGGTCGACGCTGTGCTCTCCCGGGTGATCGACGTGGTGCTCGGCATCCCGCTGCTGCTGGCCGCGATCGTGCTGCTCAAGCGGGTGTCCAGTGACAGCCAGGCGGCTCGGATCGGCGCTGTCGTCTTCGTGTTGGCTCTGCTCGGCTGGACCACCGCCGCCCGCGTGGTCCGGTCCTCGGTGATCACTGCGAAGGAGCAGGACTACGTCGCGGCGGCCCGGATGCTCGGCGCCGGCAACAGCCGGATCATGTGGCGGCACATCCTGCCGAACTCGCTGGCCCCGGCGATCGTCGTACTGACCATCGCGCTCGGCTCGTTCATCGCGGCCGAGGCGACGCTCTCCTTCCTCGGCATCGGCCTGAAGGCGCCCACCATCTCGTGGGGGCAGGACATCGACACCGGCCGGATCCACATGCGGGAGGCGGCCACCCCGTTGATCGTCCCGTCGGCCTTCCTGGCGCTGACCGTGCTGGCGTTCATCATGCTCGGCGACGCGATCCGTGACGCCTTCGACCCGAAGCTGCGGTGAGAACATCCGTGCGAGCGCGAGGAGTGAGCGGAGCGAGCCCCGCAGTCGCGAGTGAAAGGCAGGCACAGTCTTGACCGTCAATCCAACTCCCGCCTCTGCCACACCCGAGGGCGGTCACCTGCTGGAGTTGCGGGACCTGCACGTCGAGTTCCGCACCAACGAGGGTGTCGCTCGGGTGATCAACGGTGTGTCGTACCACCTGGACGCCGGCGAGACCCTTGCCGTGCTCGGCGAATCCGGCTCAGGTAAGTCGGTCACCGCCCAGGCGATCATGGGCATCCTGGACACCCCGCCCGCGTTCGTCCGCTCCGGCCAGATCCTCTACCAGGGTGAGGACCTGCTGACCCGCTCCGAGGAGCAGCGCCGGCAGGTACGCGGCAAGGAGATCGCGATGATCTTCCAGGACGCGCTCTCCGCCCTCAACCCGGTCTTCCCGGTCGGCTGGCAGATCGGTGAGACGCTTCGCCAGCGCGCCGGCATGTCCCGGGCCGACGCTCGACGTCGTGCCGTCGAACTGATGGATCTGGTCAAGATCCCGGGTGCCGCCAAGCGGATCGGCGACTACCCACACCAGTTCTCCGGCGGCATGCGACAGCGCGTCATGATCGCCATGGCGTTGGCACTGGACCCGAAGGTCCTGATCGCCGACGAGCCCACCACGGCCCTCGACGTGACAGTGCAGGCCCAGATCATGGACCTGCTGGCCGACCTGCGCCGGGAACTCAACATGGCGATGATCCTGATCACCCACGACCTGGGTGTGGTCGCCGGTGTCGCGGACCGGATCGCTGTCATGTACGCCGGCCGGATCGTCGAGCACGCCGACGTCCGCTCGCTCTACAAGGCGCCCGCCCACCCGTACACCAAGGGGTTGTTGGAGTCGATCCCGCGCCTGGACGTTCGCGGCCAGGAACTGTCGACGATCAAGGGGTTGCCGCCGAACCTGATGCGCATCCCGTCCGGCTGCCCGTTCCACCCACGGTGCCCGTACGTCCAGCAGGTCTGCGTGGACGAGGTGCCGCACGACCTGGTCCTCGGCGATGGCCGGACCAGCGCTTGCCACTTCGCGCAGGAGGTCCGTGATGACAGCGTCGCCCGCTAACCCCACAAAGGTCCGCGGCGAGACCATCCTCTCCGTCGACAACCTGGTGAAGCACTTCCCGATCACTCAGGGCGTGCTCTTCCAGCGGCAGATCGGGGCGGTCAAGGCCGTCGACGGGGTGAGCTTCGAGCTGCGCCGGGGCGAGACGCTCGGCGTGGTCGGCGAGTCCGGCTGCGGCAAGTCCACCCTCGCCCGGTTGCTAATGCGGTTGGAGACGCCCACCTCCGGACGCGCGACCCTTGAGGGCAAGGACCTGTTCAAGGCTTCCGGGGGTGAGCTGCGCCGGCTGCGCCGCAACATGCAGATGGTGATGCAGGACCCGTACACGTCGCTGAACCCGCGGATGACCGTCGGCGACATCATCGGCGAGCCGTTCGAGATCCACCCGGACGCCGCGCCGAAGGGCAGCAAGGCCAAGCGGGTCCAGGAGCTGTTGGACCTGGTCGGGCTCAACCCGGAGCACATCAACAGGTACCCGCACCAGTTCTCCGGCGGTCAGCGTCAGCGCATCGGCATCGCCCGCGCCCTCGCGCTGAAGCCCGAGGTGATCGTCTGCGACGAGCCGGTGTCGGCGCTCGACGTCTCCATCCAGGCCCAGGTGATCAACCTGCTCAAGCAGCTACAGGGCGAGCTGGGGCTGTCGTACATCTTCATCGCGCACGACCTGTCGGTGGTGCGGCACATCGCCGACCGCGTCGCGGTGATGTACCTCGGCCGGATCGTCGAGATCGGCACCGAGGACGAGATCTACGAGCGGGCCACCCACCCGTACACCCAGGCTCTGCTCTCTGCCGTGCCGGTGCCGGACCCGGAGGCCCGCGACCAGCGCAACATGATCCGGCTGGTCGGCGACGTGCCGAGCCCGGCCGACCCGCCGAGCGGGTGCCATTTCCGGACCCGCTGCTGGAAGGCCCAGGACATCTGCGCCACCGAGGACCCGGCGACCGTTCCCCGGGCAGCGGACCCCCACCCGTCCGCCTGCCACTTCGCCGAACTTCGCCCCACCACCCCGGCCTAACCGACCCACCCCCTGCGGTTGATCATGAAGTTATTGCCCTGACACGCCGACGTGCAGGGCAATAACTTCATGATCGACGGGGTCTGGCCCGGGGACCGGGACGCCGGGGGGTTAGTGGAAGAAGTGGCGGGTACCGGTTAGGTACATCGTTACGTTGGCCTTCTTTGCCGCTTCGATGACCTCTTCGTCGCGGATGGAGCCGCCGGGCTGCACGATGGCGCGGACGCCGGCGTCGATGAGGATCTGCGGGCCGTCGGCGAACGGGAAGAACGCGTCCGAGGCGGCGACCGAGCCGCGGACCCGGTCGGCGCCGGCGCGGCTGACCGCGAGCTGCGCCGAGTCGACCCGGTTGACCTGACCCATGCCCACGCCCACGGTGGCGCCGTCCTTGGCGAGCAGGATCGCGTTGCTCTTCACGGCGCGGACCGCCCGCCAGGCGAACGCGAGGTCCCGCAGCAGCTCCTCGTCGGCGGCCTCGCCGGTCGCCAACTGCCAGTTGGCCGGGTCGTCGCCGGGGGCGTTGACCCGGTCGGCGACCTGGGCCAACACGCCACCGGTCACCTGCCGCAACTCCACCAGCGCCGGCTTCCAGGCCGGTGCCCGCAGCAGCCGGATGTTCTTCTTGCCCTGCAACACCTCGACCGCGCCCTCGTCGAAGCCGGGGGCGACCACCACCTCGGTGAAGATCTCGGCGACCTGCCGGGCCAGCTCGACCGAGACCGACCGGTTGACAGCGATGACACCGCCGTACGCCGACACCGGGTCGCAGGCGTGCGCCCTGCGGTGGGCCTCGGCGACGTCCGCGCCGACCGCGATGCCGCACGGGTTGGCGTGCTTGATGATCGCCACCGCCGGCTGGTCGGCGAAGTCGTTGGCGGCCCGCCAGGCGGCGTCGGCGTCGACGTAGTTGTTGTACGACATCTCCTTGCCGTGCAGCTGCTCGGCCTGCGCCAGCCCGGCCGGGGCGTCGGGGTCGGTGTAGAGCGCGGCGGGCTGGTGCGGGTTCTCGCCGTAGCGCAGCGCTGTCGACTTGCGCAGCGCCAACCCCGCGAACTGCGGCCACGAGTCGTCGGCGGGTGCCAGCTCCTGGGCGCACCACTGGGCCACCGCGACGTCGTACTCGGCGATGTCGGCGAACGCCCGGGCGGCCAGCGCGCGACGCTGGGCCATCGTGAAGCCACCCTCGCTGAGCGCACCGATCAGCGCCGGGTAGCCGGCCGGGTCGGTGAGCACGGCAACCGAGGCGTGGTTCTTGGCGGCGGCCCGCACCATGGCCGGGCCACCGATGTCGATCTGCTCCACGCACTCCTCGACGCCGGCGCCGGAGGCGACGGTCGCCTGGAACGGGTAGAGGTTGGAGACCAGCAGGTCGAACGCCGCCACGCCCAGCTCGTCGAGCTGTGCCACGTGCGCGTCCTTGCGCAGGTCCGCGAGGAGACCCGCGTGCACCTTCGGGTGCAGGGTCTTGACCCGGCCGTCGAGCACCTCGGGGAACCCGGTCACCGTCTCCACCGGCGTCACCGGCACCCCGGCGGCGGCGATGGTGCCCGCCGTGCTGCCGGTGGACACGATCTCCACACCGGCCGCGTGCAGGGCCTGAGCCAGCTCGACCAGCCCGGTCTTGTCGTAGACGCTGACCAGCGCCCGCCTGATCGGGCGGCGCCCGTCCTGAGTGGGACTCACGGAACCGTGACCTTCCTTCCGGTGATGGTCCAGCCTTCGCGGACCAGCCGACCGACCTGCTCGACGAGCTGGCGTCGCTCGGCTTCCTTGATGCGCTCGGTGAGCGTGTCGACGTCGTCGTCGTCCAGCACCGGCACCGCTACCTGCGCGACGATCGGCCCGGTGTCCATGCCGGCGTCGACGAAGAAGAGGGTGGCTCCGGTGAGCTTCACGCCGTAGGCGAGGGCGTCACGCGGGCCGTGGATGCCGGGAAACGCCGGCAGCAGCGTGTTGTGGGTGTTCAGGTAGCGGTCGCCGAAGGCGGCGAGGAAGTGCGGGCCGACCAGCTTGAGGAAACCGGCGGAGATGACCAGGTCGGGTTGGTGCTTCGCGACGTGCGCGGTGAGCGCGCGGTCCCAGTCCTCCCGGGTGTCGTGGTCGCGGACCCGTTCGACGAAGGTCGGCACCCCCGCCGCGTCGGCCCGGTCCAGGCCCGCGATGCCGTCGCGGTCCGCGCCGACCGCGACGACCTGTGCGCCGTACGCGGGGTCGGCGGCGGCATCCAGCAGCGACTGAAGGTTGCTCCCGGAGCCGGAGATGAGGACGACGATGCGGGCGACAGGCGCGGGCTCGGTCACCGGGCCACCCTATCGGGCAGGTCAGGGACGCCCTTCGACTGGGCGGTGCGCCGATCTTCGACGGTGCCGACGTGCGTCGACCCGGTACGCTGCCGCTCGCTCGGGCCGAACGCCGCGCCGGCCCACACACCGCCCCTGATCCGGCACACGAAGCGGTCGACAAGGGCAAGTTTGCCTGCTTTGGGAGACATGTCGTCCTGTTGCTGTACTGGGCTTTGGGAGGACTGACCGCGATCATGGATGGAAATAAAGAGCACCAACTGACGGAACCAGTCCAAGGAGCTTCTCGAATGCAGCCCGGTAACCCCGGTCAGGACCCGTACGGCCAGCAGCCCAACCAG
This sequence comes from Micromonospora sp. NPDC048843, assembly GCF_040649965.1. Taxonomy (NCBI): domain Bacteria; kingdom Bacillati; phylum Actinomycetota; class Actinomycetes; order Micromonosporales; family Micromonosporaceae; genus Micromonospora; species Micromonospora sp. NPDC048843. Next base: position 19,712 of record NZ_JBEZGJ010000102.1, on the reverse strand, counting down.
GACCCGACCGCTCCGCAGCCGCCGGCCGCCCCGTACGGCCAGCAGCCCACCTCCGGCCAGCCGTACGGCCAGCAGCCGCAGGACCCGTACGCCGCGCCGCAGGCTCCGTACGGCCAGCAGCCCACCTCGGGGCAGCCGTACGGTCAGCAGCCGCCGTACCAGGACCCGTACGCGCAGCAGCAGCCCCCGTACGGTGCCGGCCCGACCTACCCGAACGCCGGGTACCCGCAGGCACAGGGGCAGAACAACACCCTCGGCCTGGTGTCGATGATCCTCGGTATCGCGTCGATCCCGCTGATCTGCTGCCTGTACCTGGGCATCCCGGTCGGCATCGCGGGCATCGTGACCGGCTACCTCGCCAAGCAGAAGGTGGCCCAGGGCCAGGCCAACAACGCCGGCCAGGCCAAGGCCGGTCTGATCTGCGGCGCGGTTGGCGTCGGGCTGGGCATCCTCCTGCTCATCCTGAGCGTCGTGGCGCAGGTCAACCTGCCCACCCAGCCCTGACGGGCGCGGATTCGGCGGGGCGCTCCGGGTTCGCCCGGGGCGCCCCGCGCTCGTCTACGGCGCGGGTCGGCAGGTCAGCGCCCAGGTGGCGGCGCTACTGCGTGGGCCCGCGGGTCAGCGCCCGGGTGGCGGCGGCACCGAGCAGCGCGCCGACCGCTATGACACCGGCCGCCACCGCCCCGACCTGCCAACCCACAGGCCCGACCTGGGACAGCCGACCGGCGCCGAGCGGCCCGCCGGAAATCGCCGCGGCCGCGCCGAGCACCACGCCGGCCACCGGCCCGGCCAGCACCGCCGGCGCCAGCAACTCGGCCCAGCGCTGCGCGGCCCGCTCCGGGACGGCGAGTCGAGCCACCCGCCGGGCGAGCAGCCAACCGGCGACCATCCCGGCCAGCACCGGCACCGCGAGCAGCAGGGCGCCCAAGCCGTCCACCGGGCCACGCGGCAGGCCAGCGAGCAGCGGCACGGCCGGCAGCGCGCCGACCGACACCTCGCTGGTACGGACCGCGGTGTCGGTCCCGACCGCGAACCCCGGCCCGAGCAGGTAACTGGTCGACCAGACCGCCGCGTTGGGTGCGTACGCGGCGCTGACCAGGGTGATGCCGGCCTGCCCGGCGACCCCGGTCCGGTACGCCCCGATCATGTCGGCCGCGTCGCCGCCGCCGGTGGCCACCGCAAGACCGGCTGCGCCCGCGCCCGCGCCGAGCAGCAGCAGCCCGGCCACCAGGCCGGTGCGAACGCCGTCGCGCACCGGCCCCGGAAGCCGGGTGACGAGCAGCCGGGTCACTGCGGTGATCCGGACCGCGCCGACCAGCGCGGCGAGTGTGCCGACCGCCGCGAACGTGGCGCCCGCCCGGATCAGCGACACAGTCGGCCCACCCGTGCCGACCAGCACCGCCGCGAGCGCGCCGAGCAGCGCGTACGCGATGCCGACCGCTACCGCGGCGAGCAGTGCCCGGCGCGGTGAGCGGGTGTCGCGAGCACCGATCGCCCGGCTGACGTGCACGCCGGCGCGGGTCAGCCGCCAGAGCGCGAGCACTGTCAACGCCAGCGGGGCGAGCCCGAGCGGCCCGGTCTCGGTGTGCAGAGGCACGCCGTGCCCGAGCAGCCAGCCGGCCAGCGCGGTGCGCAGGGTGCCGGTCAGTGTGGTGGAGTCCGCGCCGAGCTGCACCAGGCCGAGCACGATGGCGACCGGCAGGTAGGAGGTGAGGGCGGCCCAGCAGGCGGCCACCCCGGCGGCGACGGGCAACGGCGCACGCCCGCGAGGCGACCCGCCCGCGCGAGGCGCGGGCACCCGCCGGGCCGGTGCGGCGCGGTCGACCGGCCGGTCGTCGGCGCTCACACCGCCGGGACGGCTGGGACGGTCAGGGGTGACGGGGGACATCCGCTCTACTCTGGCACGTCGCGCGGGCGGTGGCAGTCCGTTAACCCCTCCTAAGGTCGGCGAGTTCACCGAACCAACGTCCTGCCCACCCGGGCCGGTCTAGCCTCGGCCCTGAGGGGGCGCGAGTCGCCGCCACCCGGGACGGGCCCACCGGTCGCGGTCCGGGCCGGCACGTCGCCCACGACCGCTCGGAGGAAGCTGTGACGACGCCATACCCGCCTCCCCCGCCGCCACCGGCCCAGGGACGCGACCGCACCACCCTCTGGGGCGTGCTGGGAATCGTGCTGGGACTGATCTGCTGCGGCATCTTCGGCATCGTCTTCGGCTACCTGTCCATCCGCGACGCCCGGCGGTACGGGCAGTCGCCGCTGCTCGGTTACCTCGCCATCGCGTTCGGCGTGATCAACATCATCGGCGGGGCGATCCTGCGCTCGACCGGCAACTACCCGTTCTGGAACAACGACTGACGCGTACGCCGAAGGGGGTCGACCGTGACCGGTCGACCCCCTTCGTGTTGCCTGACCGGCTCAGCTGCCGGACATGATCTCCCGCATCAGCTTCGCGGTCTCGGTCGGCGTCTTGCCGACCTTGACGCCGACGGCCTCCAGAGCCGCCTGCTTCGCCTCGGCGGTGCCGGCGGAGCCGGAGATGATCGCCCCGGCGTGACCCATGGTCTTGCCGGGCGGAGCGGTGAAGCCGGCGATGTAGCCGACCACCGGCTTGGTGACGTTGGCCTTGATGAACTCGGCGGCCCGCTCCTCGGCGTCGCCACCGATCTCACCGATCATGACGATGGCGTCGGTCTCCGGGTCGGCCTCGAACGCCGCGAGGGCGTCGATGTGGGTGGTCCCGATGATCGGGTCACCGCCGATGCCGACGCAGGTGGAGAAACCGATGTCGCGCAGCTCGTACATCATCTGGTAGGTCAGCGTGCCGCTCTTGCTGACCAGGCCGATCCGACCGGAGCCGGTGATGTCGGCCGGGATGATGCCGGCGTTGGACGCGCCCGGCGAGGCGATGCCCGGGCAGTTCGGCCCGATGATCCGGGTCCGCTCGCCCTGCGAGACGTTGTACGCCCAGAACGACGCGGTGTCGTGCACCGGGACGCCCTCGGTGATCACCACGGCCAGGCCGATCGCGGCGTCGATCGCCTCGACCACTGCGGCCTTGGTGAACTGCGGCGGCACGAAGATGACAGTGACGTCGGCCCCGGTCTCGGCCATCGCGTCCGCGACGGACGCGAAGACCGGCAGCTCGGTGCCGTCGAAGTCCACCTTCTGGCCCGCCTTGCGCGGGTTGACGCCACCCACCACGTTGGTGCCGGCGGCCAGCATCCGCCGGGTGTGCTTGGAACCCTCGGAACCGGTCATCCCCTGGACGATGACCTTCGAGTCCTTGGTCAGCCAGATAGCCATGATCAGACCCCCGCAGCTGCCAGCTCGGCGGCCCGCTCGGCCGCACCGTCCATGGTGTCCACCCGCTGCACGAGCGGGTTGTTCGCGCTGTCCAGGATCGCCCGGCCAGCCTCGGCGTTGTTGCCGTCGAGACGGACGACGAGCGGCTTGGTGACCTGCTCGCCGCGCTGCTCGAGCAGGGCCAGCGCCTGGATGATGCCGTTGGCAACCTCGTCGCAGGCGGTGATGCCGCCGAAGACGTTGACGAAGACGCTCTTCACGGCCGGGTCGGAGAGCACGATCTCCAGCCCGTTCGCCATCACGGCGGCGCTCGCGCCGCCGCCGATGTCGAGGAAGTTGGCCGGCTTGACGTTGCCGTGCCGCTCACCGGCGTACGCGACAACGTCGAGGGTCGACATGACCAGACCCGCGCCGTTGCCGATGATGCCGACCTCGCCGTCGAGCTTGACGTAGTTGAGGTCCTTGGCCTTGGCGGCCTGCTCCAGCGGGTCCACCGCGGCCTGGTCGACGAGCGCCTCGTGGTCCGGGTGCCGGAACGCCGCGTTCTCGTCCAGGCTGATCTTGGCGTCGAGCAGCAGCATCCGACCATCGCCGTTCTTGGCGAGCGGGTTGACCTCGACCAGGGTGGCGTCCTCGGCGACGAACGCCTGCCACAGGCCCACCGCGATCTCGACCACCTGGTCGGCGACCTCGGCCGGGAAGCCGGCAGCGGTCACGATCTCGCGAGCCTTGGCCTCGTCCACGCCCTTCACGGCGTCGATCGGGGCCTTCACGACCTTGTCGGGGGTCTCGGCGGCGACCTGCTCGATGTCCATGCCGCCGGCGACGCTGGCGATGCAGAGGAAGGTGCGGTTCGCCCGGTCGAGCAGGTACGAGAAGTAGTACTCCTCGGCCACGTCCGCGGTCACGGTGATCATGACCTTGTGGACGGTGTGACCCTTGATGTCCATGCCGAGGATGTCGGTGGCCCGGGCGACCGCCTCATCCGGGCCCTCGGCCAGCTTGACGCCGCCGGCCTTACCTCGGCCGCCGACCTTTACCTGCGCCTTGACGACCACACGGCCGCCAAGGCGTTCGGCGATCGCGCGGGCCTCTTCCGGGGTAGTGGCGACGCCGCCGGCCAGCACGGGCAAGCCGTGCCGCTCGAACAGGTCCCGCCCCTGGTACTCGTACAGGTCCACGATTGCGCGTCCCGTCCCGTCTCCGCGGCGCGCCGTCGCGCCGCCACCAGCGTTCAGAAAACAGTTTGACGCCTGTCATCAGTTGAAACAGGCCATTGGCCGCAGCCTAGCGAGGTCGGCACCACCGGCAACCGAGCGGGTGCACGGTGTGCGGTAATGCACAACCGGACATCAGGTGTGGCCGGTTTCCGGCCATGACTCGGGCGGCATCCACCGTCCGGGCGATGTTGTCCGGCTTGCGTAACCCTGTCGTGGGGGCGTCGTTGAGTCAGATGTCGGAGCGCTGAACAGCGCAAAGACGGGATACGGCCGATGCCCTGTCGGTCGAGGGGTGGCGGCGGGGCATCGTGCATAGAGGGGCCGGACGTGTGAGGGGTGCGTCCGGCCCCTCCCCCGTGCCCAAAATCGGTGGCGCAGCAGATCGGCGTGCCTCAGGAAACCGGCTGGGCCACGTTCTGTCGGACCCACTCGACAATCGCCTGAGTGGTGGCGCCCGGCGTGAAGATCTTCGCGACGCCCAGCTTCTCCAACTCGGGAATGTCGCCGTTCGGAATGATGCCGCCACCGAACACGACGATGTCGCGGGCGTCCCGCTCACCGAGCAGTTCCAGCACCCGCCGAAAGAGCGTCATGTGCGCCCCGGAGAGCACTGACAGGCCGACCGCGTCGGCGTCCTCCTGGATGGCGGTCTCCACGATCTGCTCGGGAGTCTGGTGCAGGCCGGTGTAGACGACCTCCATCCCGGCATCCCGCAGGGCGCGCGCGACGACCTTCGCGCCCCGGTCGTGGCCGTCCAGGCCAGGCTTCGCGACGACGACCCGAATCCGAGAGCTCATCAGCGCACACCTTTCACCGGCTTGACCGCCTTCACCTTAACGAACGGTAACCCGGCGGGCCCGGCCCGAGAAATCCGGGCTCTGCCACCGACAGTTACCCGGCGTGTCCACCGCGCAACCCGGAGAGGTCCCACCTGACGCCGTCCCGGCTTCACCACCGCCACGCCGCTGGCAGGGCCGGGGAGACCATCCCGGTGCCGTCCGGAGTCAAGCCGGACGACTCCGCCGGAACGGTCACGCTCGGCGACGAACGGGCAGCGACGGGGGCACCGTTCGGCGTCGCGATGCATGACAATCATGGACGCAAACGGACAGATCGACACGCCAATTTTTCGGTCTAGCTTGTGACTCGCCTGGCGGTTGGCTAACGTGTCCACGGTTGTCATCAGGTCCATGGACGGGTGACGACGCGGTCAGCGGACGTCTCCCTGGAGCTCCAGGGGACGCCCACCGGCCGCTTCGGAACCCCGACAACGGAGGGTGTGCGTGCGCCAGCGCCTGTCGTCTGAGCCCGATCGATATCGCGGTCGCCGCCGCGTACCCACCCCACCCCGCAGCCGTTACGCCGCTGTCGTCACCACCGCGTTCGTCGGTGCCGGCATCGTGGCCCTCGGCGCGAGCGCCCTGCCGGACGCCAAGGACGTCAGCCCCACGGTCCTCGACGAGCTCAAGCAGGCGTCGGTCACCAGCCAGGACGCCGCGGCCCGTGCGGACAACGCCGACCGCGCCTCCCGGGACAGCCGCAGCACTGACAGCGCCGAGCTCGAGGTCTGGCTGCTGCCGCTGCAGGGCTACGACTTCAACTCCCCGTACGGCGTCCGCTGGGGCAAGATGCACACCGGCGTGGACCTGGTCGCCGGCGAGGGCACGCCCTACGTGGCGATCCACGACGGGTTGGTCACCAAGGCCGGCTGGTTCGGCGGGTACGGCAACGCGGTGATCGTCCAACACGCCGACGGCAGTGAGGCCATCTACGGCCACTCCTCCGCGGTAAGCGTGAAGGAAGGCCAGCAGATCAAGGCGGGCGACCAGCTCGGCCTCGTGGGTCAGACCGGCCACGCGTACGGCACCCACCTGCACCTGGAGATCCATGTCAAGGGGCAGCCGATCGACCCGGTGCCGTTCCTTCAGGAGCGCGGAGTGGACATCAAGCTGCAAGTCGAGGCAATCTACACGAGGTAGCCACCTCCTGACGGCGCGTAACGACCGTTGACCGCCCGGATCTGTCGATCCGGGCGGTTTTGCTTTGGGTGGTCCTGGCGGATGTATCCCCTGTCACAGCCTCGAATGTGACCGACGGCACCCTTCAACATGATCACTTATCCGGATGTAGCACCGCACAGCGGGTCATATCCGGGCACGCCATCTTCCGCTCTCGGTCCGAGGGTTCGGTCCCCGTGCCTGCCACACCTTGGCCCGACACCAGTATTTCGAGGTCAAGTGCCCCTCGACTGTGAAGGTCCGCCGTGCAAGAAGACAGCCCCGTCCAGAACGAGAACACCCCCGACACCAGCCAGACCGCGCCGCCGCAGCGCACCGGCCGACGGAACCGTCTCATCGTGCTCGGAGCCGCCGCCCTGGTAGCCCTCGGCCTCGGTGGTGTCGCCGTCGCCACGAGCGGCACCGACCACCCGGCACCCGCTGCCGTCTCCCTCGACGCCCAGGGCCGGGCCGAGGCCGCGAGCCGGGCCGACCGCTCGGTTCGTGAGTCGAGCACGCCGGTCACCCCCTCGCTCAGCCCGACGCCCAGCCCGTCGGCGGCCAGCGCCAGCCCGGCCCCCGCGAAGACGGCCGCCGCGAAGGCCAAGCCGAAGCCCAAGCCGAAGAAGACCACCAGGCCCACCCCCGCCTGGGTCGACCCGATGCCGGGCGCAGCCGTCACGTCCTGCTACGGGCAGCGCTGGGGCACCCTGCACGCCGGCATCGACCTGGCGCTGCCCTCCGGTACGCCGATCCACGCAGCGGCAGCCGGCACGGTGACCCAGGCCGGCGACGCCTCCGACGGGTACGGCAACTCCGTCTTCATCGACCACGGCAACGGCTACCTGACCCACTACGCCCACCAGAGCCGCATCGCTGTCACCGTGGGACAGAAGGTCAAGGCCGGCCAGGTCATCGGCTACGAGGGCGCCACCGGCGATGCCACGGGCCCGCACCTGCACTTCGAGGTGCACCAGGGCATGTGGAACCAGATCGACCCGGCCCCGTTCATGCGGGCCCACGGCGTCGACCTGGGCTGCTGAGGCGACATCCCGGCGCGGTCCGGGCGCAACGGTAGGGAAGGAGGGGCCTGAGGCCCCTCCTTCCCTACTTCAGTGCAATGGTGCGGGCGCGACGGATCAGAGCTTGTCGACCGGAGCGTGCCGGAGCACCAGCCACATGGTCTGGTCGCCGAAGTCGATCTGCGCGCGGGCACCCGGGCCGTGCCCCTCGACGGCGAGCACCCGCCCCAACCCGTACCGCTGATGGTTGACCCGGTCGCCCGCTGACACGTTCGGCCCCTGCGGCAGCTCGCTGGCAGTGGTCAGCCGGCTGGCGTCCACGCCGAGCCGCTGGGCCAGCTGCGCCGCCTTCGGTGTGCCCCCAGTGAAGTTGCCACGCACGCCGGGCGCGCGGTCCGCACGGCCACCGACGCCGCCGCCCCCGCCAGCCCACGAGGTGTACGACCCCTCGGTGCGCTCCCAGTGCACCAACTCGGTCGGCAGCTCCTCCAGGAAGCGCGACGGCGGGTTGTAGGACGGCTGCCCCCAGGCCGAGCGGGTCACCGCCCGGGACATGTAGAGCCTCTGTCGGGCACGGGTGATGCCGACGTACGCCAGGCGGCGCTCCTCCTCCAACTCGCGGGTGTCGCCCAGCGAGCGCAGGTGCGGGAAGACGCCGTCCTCAAGCCCGGTCAGGAAGACCACCGGGAACTCCAGCCCCTTGGCGGTGTGCAGCGTCATCAGGGTGACAACGCCCTGGTGGTCGGGGTCGTCGGAGGGGATCTGGTCGGCGTCGGCAACCAGCGCCACCTGCTCCAGGAAACCGGCCAGGGTGGCCCGCTCCCCCTCCTCGCCCAACGCCTCGATCCGCTCGGTGTACTCGCGGGCGACGCTGACCAGCTCCTGGAGGTTGTCCACCCGGCCGGCGTCCTGCGGGTCCAGGCTCTCCTCCAGCTCGGTGAGGTAGCCGGAACGGGTCAGCAGCGCCTCCAGCACCTCCTCCGGGGTGCCGGTCTCGGCCAGCTCGCGGCCGCCGTCGAGCAGCGCCACGAAGTCCGCGATGCCGTTGGCCGCCCGACTGGAGATGCCCGGCGCCTCCCGGGCCCGGCGCAGCGCCGCGCCGAAGGAGATCCGGTCGCGACTGGAGAGCGCCTCGACACACGCCTCGGCGCGGTCGCCGATGCCCCGGCGCGGGGTGTTGAGCACTCGCCGCAGGCTCACCGTGTCGTCGTCGTTGACCACTGAACGCAGGTACGCCAGGGCGTCGCGGACCTCCTTGCGCTCGTAGAAGCGCACCCCGCCGACCACCTTGTAGGGCAGGCCGACCCGGATGAACACCTCCTCGAAGACGCGGGACTGCGCGTTGGTGCGGTAGAAGACGGCGACGTCGCCGGGGCGGGTCTCGTCGGCGTCGACCAGCCGGTCGATCTCCCGGGCCACCCAGTCGGCCTCGGCGTGCTCGGTGTCGGCCACGTAACCGACGATCTGCTCGCCGGCGCCGGCCTCGCTCCACAGCCGCTTCGGTTTGCGGGAGGTGTTGCGGTCGATCACCGCGTTGGCCGCGTTGAGAATGGTCTGGGTGGAGCGGTAGTTCTGCTCCAGCAGGATCGTCCGCGCGTCGGTGTAGTCCCGTTCGAACTCCAGGATGTTGCGGATCGTCGCACCCCGGAATGCGTAGATCGACTGGTCGGCGTCGCCGACCACGCACAGCTCGGCCGGCTCCACCCCCTCGGTGCCGGACACCAGCTCCTTGATCAGGATGTACTGGGCGTGGTTGGTGTCCTGATATTCGTCCACCAGCACGTGCCGGAACCGCCGACGGTAGCTCTCCGCGACGTGCGGGTGGGACTGGAGCAGGTGCACCGTCGTCATGATCAGGTCGTCGAAGTCCAGGGCGTGCGCCTCACGCAGCCGACGCTGGTAGAGCGTGTACGCCTCGGCCAGCGCCCGCTCGTTGGGCCCGGTGGCCCGTGCGGCGAACTGCTCCGGGTCGACCAGCTCGTTCTTGAGGTTGGAGACCTGGGCGGCCAGTCCACGCGCCGGGTAACGCTTCGGGTCGAGATCCAGCTCGCGGGTCACCAACTGCATCAGCCGGCGGGAGTCGTCAGCGTCGTAGATCGAGAACGTCGACTTGAGGCCGGCGTGCTCGTGCTCGGCACGCAGGATCCGCACGCAGGCCGAGTGGAACGTCGACACCCACATCAGGCGGGCCCGGGGGCCCACCAGCGCGGCGACGCGCTCCTTCATCTCGCCGGCGGCCTTGTTGGTGAAGGTGATCGCGATGATCTCACCGGGGTGCACGTCCCGAGCGGCGAGGAGATAGGCGATCCGGTGCGTGAGCACCCGGGTCTTGCCGGACCCGGCGCCGGCCACGATCAGCAGCGGCGAGCCGGCATGGCTGACGGCGTCGCGCTGCGGCCCGTTCAGCCCGGCGAGCAGCTGCTGCGGATCGAGACGCGCGGCGGCCGCCCCGGGTCGGTGCGGGCGGGCCGGCGCGGACTCCGGCGCAGGCGGGGACGCGGGGATGTCGAAGAGAGGATGCATCGCCCGACAAGTCTATGCCGCGGGCCGGACACTGCGCCTCTGGCGCTCAGCGGCTCGTGCCCGACGGCACGCACCACCACCCGGCACGCCCACCGGCGAAAGGCGCCCTCCGCGACGCGGAATGCTTGCGCACCCGGCAACGACGTGGGCATACTCGACGGCGTGATCGCTGCGCGCTTCTACTTTTACTATGGCACCGGGAGTCCGGCTGCCGTAGGTCGCGCCTGATCGATTCAGACCTGCTAAAGCCCCGGGCTCCTGGAGTCCGGGGCTTTTTCCGTCCCAGGTTCCGGGCACCGGGCACCACAGTGCGAGAGGTACCCGATGATGACAGACGTGATGGAGCAGAGCGGCAGCCCGATCCGACCGGGGCAGCCCGCCGTGCAGGGCACTGAGCCGGCGGTGGCCACACCACCGGCCGGGGCGGACGCCGAGCCGGCCGAGCAGCAGACCGGCACCCAGGAGCCGTCCGCCTCGGCGCGGATCGTGCAGATCAGGGAACGGATCGACGCGATCGACCACGAGTTGATCACGCTCTGGCAGGAGCGGGCCGCGTTGTCCCAGGAGGTCGGGGTGACCCGGATGGCGTCCGGAGGGACCCGCCTGGTGCTCTCCCGGGAACGGGAGATCCTGGAGCGTTTCCGGGTCGCGCTCGGCGCCGACGGCACCCAGCTCGCCCTGCTGCTGCTCCGCGCGGGCCGCGGCCCGCTGTGAGCCGTCCCAGCCCGCGTCGAACCGGGCCACGGCCCCCTGGTGAGCCACACCGCCCGTCTGCTCACTGACGTCGCGTGGGCGGCCAGGCGCCGCGCTGCCGATCCGGGTCACTGACAGACGAAACCGCCTGCCGTCGTCGTGGTGACGGCGGCAGGCGGTTTCGGTGACTCACGCCTCGTGGGTTACGACGATCTCGCGCTTCTCCGCGAAGTGGCAGGCGCTCGGGTGGTCCGAGTCCCGACGGATCTCCAGCAGCGGGACCTGCTCGGCGCAGACGTCCTGCGCCTTCCAGCAGCGGGTCCGGAACCGGCAGCCCGACGGCGGGCTGATCGGCGACGGCACGTCACCCGTGAGCCGGATGATCGTCTTGTTGTTCCGCTGGGTCGGGTCCGGCACCGGCACCGCGGAGAGCAGCGCCTGGGTGTACGGGTGGGTCGGTCGCTCGTAGATCTCGTCCTCGGTGCCGATCTCGACGATCTTGCCGAGGTACATCACCGCGACCCGGTCCGAGAGGTGGCGGACCACCGACAGGTCGTGCGCGATGAAGACGTACGAGAGGCCGAACTCGCCCTGCAACTGCTCCAGCAGGTTCATGACCTGGGCCTGGATGGAGACGTCCAGCGCCGACACCGGCTCGTCGCAGACGATGATCTCGGGCCGCAGCGCGAGCGCGCGGGCGATGCCGATGCGCTGACGCTGACCGCCGGAGAACTGGTGCGGGTACCTGTTGATGTGCTCGGGGTTGAGCCCGACCAGGTCGAGAAGCTCGCGAACCTTGGCCCGGCGGCTGCCCTTCGGCGCCACCTCCGGGTGGATCTCGAACGGCTCGCCGAGCAGGTCACCGACGGTCATCCGCGGGTTCAGCGAGGTGTACGGGTCCTGCATGACCAGCTGGATCTGCCGGCGCAGACGTCGCAGCGCCCCACCGGACAGCTTCGAGATGTCCTGGCCCTTGTAGACCACGTTGCCGGCGGTCGGCTTCTCCAGGTTCATCAGCACCCGGGCAAGCGTCGACTTACCGCAGCCGGACTCGCCGACCACACCGAGCGTCTCACCGGCGCGCAGTCCGAACGAGACCCCGTCGACCGCCTTGACCTGGCCGACGGTCTTCTTGAACACCACACCCTGCGTGACGGGGTAGTGCTTGACCAGGTCATTGACCTCGAGGATGTTCTCAGACACGGTTCACCAGCTCCTCGGCGAAGTGGCAGGCGCTGGCCCGAGCGGGGCCGACCTGCAGCAGCGGCGGGACCTTCTCCCGGCACACCGGCTGAGCCATCGGGCACCGCGGGTTGAACGGGCAGCCCGGCGGGATGTTCATCAGGTTCGGCGGGAGGCCCTTGATCGTCCGGAGCTGCTGCCCCTTCTCGTCGAGGCGCGGGATCGAGTCGATCAGACCCAGCGTGTACGGGTGCGCCGGCTTGGCGTACAGCTCGTACACGTCGGCTTCCTCGACGATCCGGCCCGCGTACATGACAGCGATCCGGTCCGCGACGTCGGCGACCACGCCGAGGTCGTGGGTGATCAGGATCATGCCCATCTGCCGCTCGCGCTGAAGCTCGGCCAGCAGGTCCATGATCTGGGCCTGCACCGTCACGTCGAGGGCGGTGGTCGGCTCGTCCGCGATCAGCACCTCGGGGTCGAGCGCCAGCGACATCGCGATCATCGCGCGCTGCCGCATACCGCCAGAGAACTGGTGCGGGTAGTTGTTGAACCGGCCCTTGGCGTTCGGGATCTTGACCTGGTCGAGCATGTCGATCGCGCGCTTCTTGGCCTCCGCGCGGCTCATGCCCCGCCGGACCCGGAACTGCTCAGCGATCTGGAACCCGACGGTGAAGACGGGGTTCAGCGCGGAGAGCGCGTCCTGGAAGATCATCGCGATGCCCTCGCCGCGGATGCGGCGGCGCTCCTCGTCGGACATGCGGAGCATGTCCTTGCCGTGGAAGCGGACCTGCCCACCGGTGACGAAGCCGGGCGGCGTGTCGAGGATGCCCATGATGGTCTGCGCGGTGACGCTCTTACCGGAGCCGGACTCGCCGAGCACGGCGAGGGTCTCCCCCGCGTCGACGTGGTACGTGACCCCGTTGATGACCTTTGCGACGCCGTCCCGGGTGCGGAACTCCACCCGCAGGTCGTCGACCTCGAGCAGGCGGCCGGAGGGACGCCCGGACCCGCCGGGTCCCGGCGCTGACTGCTCGGACACGAGAATGTCGGACAACTGGATCTCCCCTAGCGGAGTTTCGGATCGAGGGCCTCGCGGACCGACTCACCGAGCATCACGAAGCTCAGCACTGCGGTGACGAGGAACGCGGCGGGGAAGAACACCAGCCCCGGCGCGACCCGGATGAACTGCTGCCCGTCGCTGATCATGATGCCCCAGGACACCACCGGCGACTTCAGACCGACGCCCAGGAACGACAGGGTGGCCTCGGCGCCGATGAACGAGCCGACCATGATCGTGCCGTACACCAGCAACGGGGCCAGGCAGTTCGGCAGCAGGTGCTTGAGGATGATCCGGCCGGTGCCAGCACCCAGTGCGCGGGCCGCCACGATGTAGTCGGCCTCCTTGGTGGCGAGCACCGAGGAGCGCATCAGTCGCATCACTACCGGCCAGCTCAGCACGATCAGGGACGCGGTCACCAGGCCCATGATCTTGTTCTTGCTGTTGCCGGCGCCCGAGCCGTTGAAGGTGGTCAGGATGACGATCGCGCCGAGCACGAAGGGCAGACCGAAGAAGACGTCGGCGATCCGGCTGAGCAGCGCGTCCACCCAGCCACCGCGGTAACCGGAGATGATGCCCATGGTTCCGCCGATGAGCAGGGTGCCCAGCACGGAGAGCACGGCGACCTGGATGGACGCACGCGCACCGTAGATGACGCGAGCGTAGACGTCACGGCCCTGCACGTCGTAGCCGAACCAGCCATTGGCCGACGGCTTGTCGAGGCTGCGGGACAGCGAGCCGTTGACCGCGTCGCCCGGGGCGAACAGCGCCGGGAAGGCCGCCATCAGCAGGAAGATCACGATCAGCGTGGCCGAGATCCAGAACAGCGGCTTGCGTCGCAGGTCCCGCCAGGCGTCGCCGAGCAGGCCGCGCGGCTTGTCGTTGCTCTGCGGCTGGCCCGCGGTGGCGGGGGCGGCGGAGTCGGTGGGGTGTGCGCCAGGGGTGCTGACGATCGATGCGGTACTCGGGTCACTCATAACGGATCCTCGGGTCCAGGGCGGCGTAGAGCAGGTCAACCAGCAGGTTCATCACGAGATAGACCAGCACCAGGACGACCACGATGCCTACTACGGTGGCGCTTTCCTTGGTGATGATCGCTCGGAAGACCTGGCGGCCGATCCCGTTGATGCCGAAGATTCCCTCGGTGACGATCGCGCCGCCCATCAGGGCGCCGAGGTCGGTGCCGAGCAGGGTCACCACCGGGATGAGCGAGTTGCGCAGCAGGTGCACACCAACGACTCGGCGCATCGGCAGGCCCTTGGCGATGGCGGTACGCACGTAGTCCGCGCGGCGGTTCTCCGCGATGCTCGTTCTTGCCACCCGTGCGATGTACGCCACTGACGCGCTGCCGAGCACGAAGCCGGGCACGATCAGCTCGGACCACCGCATCTCGGAGGAGACGGTCGGCTTGATGATGCCCCACTGCACACCCAGCAGCCACTGGAGCACGAAGCCGACCACGAAGACCGGCAGTGCGATCAGGAAGAGGGTGGAGACCAGGACCAGGTTGTCCAGGAAGCCGTTACGCCGCAGACCGCTCAGCACGCCGGCGCCGAGGCCGATCACGGCCTCGATGGCGAGCGCCACGACGGCCAGCTTCAGGGTGTTCGGGTACGAAGTCAGGATGATGTCGCTGATCTCGCGCTGCGAGAACGTCTGACCGAAGTCGCCCTGGAGCAGGTTCTTCATGTAGTTGGCGTACTGCACGAAGACGTTCTGGTCGAGGTGGTACTTCTCGGTCATGAAGGCGATGTACTGGTCCGGGCAGCGACGCTCACCGCACTTGCCGGCGAACGGATCGCCCGGAACGGCCCAGACGAGCCAGTAGATCAGGAACGTCGTACCGATGAAGACCGGCACGAGTTGGAGCAGCCGTCTCAACAGATAACGGCCCATGGGGTGGTCCTCCAGACAGGGGGCGCGTCGGACGGCCGACACGGTGGTGACAACGTGCGAGTGGAGTGTTGTAACACCCAATCGCGGAACGGCCCCGGGTCGGGCTCACCGGATGTGGCGAGCCCGACCCGGGGTCAGACCGTTCGGATCAGAGCTCGACCGAGGTGATGTCGATCTCGCCGACGTTGTTCAGCTCGAGCTTCTTGATCTTCTCCGAGTGGCCGGACTGCTGACCGTAGAAGTAGACCGGGATGCTCGGGACGTCCTGGTCGACCTTCTCGACCGCCTTGGCGAACGCCTCGTGCGAGGCCTCCAGGCTCGGAGCGCCGCTGGCCTGCTTGGCAAGAGCGTCGACCTCGGGGTTGCTGTAGAGGCCGTCGTTCGAGGAGCCGTTGGTGATGAACAGCGGGTTGACCCAGTTCTCGACGTCCGGGTAGTCCTGCTGCCAGGCAGCGCGGTACGGGCCGTTCATCTTGTGGGCGTTGATGTTCTGGCGGAACACCGCGAAGGTCGGCACACCCTCGGCCCGGGCGTTGATGTTGAGGTTGGTCTTGATCTGCTGCGCGACGGCGTCCATCCAGTCCTTGTGGGCGGAGTCCGCGTTGTAGTAGAAGACCATCTCACCGCTGAAGCCACCGGCCTCGGCGAGCAGCGTCTTGGCCGTGGCCGGGTCGAACTTGCAGGCGGTGCAGTTGCCCGGCTTGGCGCCCGGGGTCAGCGGGTTCGCCCAGCTGTCGGCCGGCTTGCGGGTGCCGAAGAAGATCTTGTCGGAGATCTCCTGCCGGTTGACCGCCAGCGACACCGCACGACGCAGCTTCGGGTTCTGGAAGCGCTTGTCGTAGATCGGGAACGCGATGAACGCGGTCGACGGCGTGACGGTCGAGCGGCCCCGGTCACCGAGGTCGGTCTTCCACTTGTCGCCGGCGAGCGCCGAGGTGGGGACAACCTCCATGAAGTCGAGGTTGTTGGCCAGCAGATCGGCGTAGGCCGCGTTGTCGTCCTGGTACAGCTTGACGTCGACGTCCTTGACCTTCATCTTGTCGCGAAGGTTGTAGTCGTCGAAGCGCGTCAGCTTGATGAGGGAGTTGTCCTCCCACGACACGAACTTCACCGGGCCGTTGGCGATCGGCTTGCGGCCGAACTCTTCCGGCTTCATGGTGAAGAACACGTCCGGCAGCGGCATGAAGGCGCTGTAGCCGAGCTTGGTCGGGAAGACCGCGGTCGGCGCCGCCAGGGTGACCTCGAAGGTCTGGTCGTCGATGACCTTCAGGCCGGACATCTTGTCGGTCGTCGGCGTCGGGGCCTTCTTCGGGCCGTCCGCGCCATCCGGGTCCGTGGTGTAGGTCTGGTCGAAGCCCGCGATGTCCGCGAAGAAGGTGCCGTTCTGCGCACCGTTCGGCGAGTAGGCGGCCCAGTTCCAGGCGTCGACGAAGTTCTTCGCCTTGACCTCGGTACCGTCGTGGAACTTGGTACCGGCCTTGATCTTGATCGTGAAGACCTTGGAGTCCGTGGTGTTGATGGACTCCGCAAGCGCGTTACGCGGGGCCCCACCGTCGTTCGGGTACTCGACCAGGCCAGTGAAGAGCCAGTCGATGATCTTGCCGCCACCGGTCTCCGTGGTGTTCGACGGGACCAGCGGGTTCTCCGGCTGGACGCCGTGAACAACGATCGAGCCATCCGCGCTGGCGGCAGTTTCGTCGCCGCCGCCGCTCGAGCAACCGCTCGCGACAAGCGCGGCAGCCGCGCTGAGCGCGATGGCGCTCGTCGCCCGCTTCGAGACTCTCATTCCGAGGGGCCTCCTCTTTCTAACCAGGTTCCGTCGTGGGTTTCACGCACGTTTGGGGGTGACACCGCCCGACCACCCCGGGGGCGCGGGTCGCCGGGACCACAGGGAAGTTGGGGACACCCCTGATGTTCCGATCCGCCGGGCTCCCCCACCAACGAGGCTTGGCACGACGCAATCGACACAGCCACGGGCCGCCGAGATCGGCGGAATCGTGGTCGTGGGGCGTACGGAGTGCCACACACCGATGGTGAGGTGCTGCCACTGTGACACCCACTGGCCTCTTCCGTGAAGGTGCCGTTATCAAGCCGTTAGTTGCCCGCCACGTTGCCGATACTTGAAAAATGATCATAAAACGCCCGACGCGGGCGGCACTGAGCAGGAAATACGTTGCGCCACCCGAACAGTCGGCCTCGGCCCCTGCGTGAGCCCCGAGGTCACCCGAGCCCGGTGGGACGTCCATCACCACTCACGTTTCGAGCCATCCGGATGAGGGCCCCCACGGCTACCCGGACACGATCATCGGCTGGGTGTACGAGGGCGCGCCGGACGTTTCTCTGATCCTCGCCGGTGCCGACGCGCCGTCTCCTCGCCGGTAAACGACGCGCCGTCACACGAGGCGGCGATCCGCCGCCCAACGGGAGAGCTCGTAGCGGTTGGACATCTGAAGCTTGCGCAGCACGTTCGACACGTGCGTCTCCACAGTCTTGATGGAGATGAACAGCTCCTTGGCGATCTCCTTGTACGCGTACCCCCGGGCCAGCAGCCGCAGCACCTCACGCTCACGGTTGGTGAGCTGGTCCAGCTCCGGGTCGGCCACCGGCGCGTCCGGCCGGGCCGCGAAGGCGTCCAGCACGAACCCGGCCAGCCGTGGGCTGAACACCGCGTCCCCGTCGGCCACGCGACGGATCGCGGCAGCCAACTCGTCCGGGGAGATGGTCTTTGTGACGTACCCACGGGCGCCGGCACGGATCAACCCGATCACGTCCTCCGCCGCGTCGGAGACGCTCAACGCGAGGAACTTGACCTGCGGGTGCGTACGCCGCATCGCCTCCAGCACCGCACGACCGCCACCGTCGGGCATGTGCACGTCGAGCAGCACCACGTCCGGGCCGACGGCGGCGATCCGGGTGACCGCCTCGGCCACGGTGCTCGCCTCGCCCACCACCTCGACGTGGGCGCCCAGCTCCGCGCGCACCCCGGCTCGGAACATGGCGTGGTCGTCCACCAGGAACACCCGCAGCCGCTCGGGGCGGGCCTCCGCCGGGTCGAGGTGCTCGGTCGACTGCTCAGCCATGGTCATCTGTTCCTCTCCGCTGCGGACGAGTCCCGGGAGATCGGCAGGATCAACCGGACCTCGGTCCCCTCCCCCGGGCCGGACCGTATTTCGGCCCGTCCGCCGTGCCGCTTCATCCGCCCGATGATCGAGCCGCGTACGCCGTGCCGGTGGTCCTCCACGGTATCCGGATCGAAGCCCTTCCCCCGGTCACGGACGAAGACACTGACCTGATCCGGCTCCACCTCGGCGTAGAGCGACACGGTCTGCACGCCGGCGTGCCGGGCCGCGTTCACCAACGCCTCCCGCGCGGCCGCGACCAGCGCCCCGACCTTCTCGTCGGTCTCCCGGTCCCCCACCACCACCGTCTCCACGCTGATCGCGAAGGTGTCCTCGACCTCGGCGGCGGCCTGTTCCAGAGCGGCGGCGAAACGCTCGCTCGGCGAAGCGGTCGGCTTGTAGAGCCAGTTGCGCAGCGAACGCTCCTGCCCTCGGGCCAGCCGCTGCACCGTCTTGACGTCGCCGGCGTTGCGCTGGATCAGGGCCAACGTGTGCAGCACCTGGTCGTGCACCATCGCTGCCAACTCGGCCCGCTCCTGCTCGCGGATGCGCCCCTCGCGCTCCGAGCGGAGCTGGCTGTACGTCCGCCAGAGCACCGGCGCGGCGACCACGCCGACGCCCGCCAGCCCGACCAACGCGAAGATCACGCCATTGATCACCGCGTCGAAGTTCTGTGCCGGTGAGTAGACGGCCGCGACGCCGATGATGCCGACCGCGACCAGCACTCCCCCGCCGATGAACCGCAGCACGAAGGCCCGCCGGTCGCTCTCCTCGACGACCGCGCCGAGCCAGGGCACCGGCATGGCCTCGCCCCACTGTCGCCGCCGTTCGGGCGCGGACTGGTGCCAGATGACCCCGGCGCCGACCGCGATGATGGCCACCAACCAACCGGCGGTGCCCGCCGCGCCGACCGAGTCGAAGACCATCACCTGGATCAGCAGGACACCGAGCCCGATCCCCACGAACGGCAGAAGTTGGGCGACGTCCCGCCGGGGCGGCACCGCTGTGTCACCGGGACGCAGCGGCACCACCGCCCAGAACGCCGCGTAGAGCAGCAGGCCGAGCCCGCTCAGACCGAGCAGGACCATGAACGCGACGCGCACCCGCAGCACCGAGATGCCGAGATGGTCGGCGATACCGGCGGCGACGCCGGCGGCCATCCGGTGCTCCGGGGCGCGGTACAGGCGCGGGGGCGAGGTCACGGTGCTGATCGGAGGCTCCCTGGTCACTGTGGCGGACAGGTGGAGGTCGGTGACTCGATCGTCACACGCTGCGGCGTCCGCGACCACGGGGACGCCCCCGACATTCCGGCCGCCGGATCTCAGGGTGGGGTCAGGGTCGGGTCCTGAGGCCGTTCGGGTGGACCGGGCAGCAGGATCGAAGCATGACCGAGGAAGCTGCCCCGCCGCCCCGACCGGGGTCGGCACAGTCGGGCGGTTCAGCACCGCCCCCGCCCACCACCACGCCGACCGAATGGACCGAGCCCCGCACGTTCGGTCCGCACGCCGGCACCGACGCGACCGCCGGCACCGCGCCCGGCGAGCCGGCCGACGGCTACGCGCCCCCCGCGGCGGGCTACGTGAAGTCGGGGCATCCGGGCTGCTTGGGCTCAAGTGGTTGTTGCAACGGGGTGGATTCTCGTCAGGATGAGGGGTCATGCCGGGGCAGAGGTTGTCGTCCGCGGAGCGGGCGCAGAT
>NZ_JBEZGJ010000101.1:0-26503 GCF_040649965.1 Micromonospora sp. NPDC048843 | reverse complement strand
TACCGGCCCGGACGCAGGCTCCGCCGCAGTTGTTGTGCGGTAGGCCGAGGTCGTACAGCCGCGGTGGGCGTAGTCCGAGTTGACGGGCCCAGGCGGGCAACCGTGACCCCGCCGTCGTCGTACCCGCAGGTGTTGTCGGCATCTCGGGCACAATCCGGTTGTGGAACGTGAGTTGGCGGCGGCGCTGGAGCCGGTCTTGTCCGATCTTGGGAAGCCTGGCGGGGTGTAGCCCGATCTTCGCGATGAACCGTGGCGAGACGACCCACAGACCGCCAGCGCCTTCCTCTACGCTTCCGACGGTTCCGGCCACGGGATCTCGATCGGCCTCGGACTACCCGCCGTGACGCAGATCGTTACACTCGCCGACCAGGTTCAGGACTGGGCGGTGGAGGCACTGTGGTCACTGGGCCGTGCCACCAACTGGCCGCCCTGTCCCCAGCATCCCGAGAGCCACCCCCTGGCAGCGGTGGTACGCGCCGACCGAGCGGTCTGGGCCTGTCCCACTGTTGGGACCGAGATCAGCGAGATTGGGAAGCTCGGCCACTGAGCAGGCTATTCGCAGCTCGGCCCGTCGATCTTGCAGCTTCGGTCGTTCTTTTGCACCAAATGCACCCTGGGTCGGGACAGAAAGTGCAAGATCGCGTAGGTCACCGCAGCGAAGGCGGCGCAGGCTAGGACGCTTGTCGTACGGGTCACGGCGGCTGGGCCCACGGGGCGTGGCAGGCTGACAGGCATGGGAACGACAGCGCGTGTACGTGCCCCCGAACTGCGCGGTCGGGGCTGGCTGAACACCGGTGGGCGCGAACTGAAGCTCGCCGACCTTCGCGGCAAGATCGTCATTGCCGATTTTTGGACGTTCTGCTGTATCAACTGCCTGCACGTGCTCGACGAGCTGCGCCCGCTTGAGGAGAAGTACGGCGACGTGCTCGTCGTGATCGGCGTGCACTCGCCGAAGTTCGAGCACGAGAAGGACGCCGACGCCCTCGCCGCCGCCGTGGAGCGGTACGGGGTGCACCACCCCGTACTCGACGATCCTGAGCTGGACATGTGGCAGCAGTACGCCGCCCGGGCCTGGCCGACCCTGTCGGTGATCGACCCCGAGGGTTACGTGGTGGCCACAATGGCCGGCGAGGGGCACGCCGAGGGGCTGGCCCGACTGATCGACGAGTTGATCGCCACCCACGAGGCGAAGGGCACCCTGCACCGGGGGAACGGCCCGTACGTCCCGCCGCCGGCACCGGAGACCGCGCTGCGCTTCCCGGGTAAGGCGGTGCTGCTGCCCAACGGCAACCTGCTGGTCTCGGACTCGGCCCGGCACTCACTGGTCGAGATCGACCCGGACGGCGAGACGCCGGTGCGTCGGATCGGCTCGGGCGAGCGCGGCCGGGCGGACGGGCCGGCCGCCGCGGCGACATTCTCCGAGCCGCAGGGGGTGTGTCTGCTGCCCACGCACGTCGCCGAGGTGGCCGGCTACGACCTGGTGGTGGCCGACACTGTCAACCACCTGCTGCGCGGCGTACGGCTGGAGTCCGGCGAGGTGGTCACAGTGGCCGGCAGTGGGCGGCAGTGGCGCGCCGAGGTCGACGACCACGCCCATGACGCGTTCGCCGTAGACCTCTCGTCGCCGTGGGACCTGGCCTGGTACGACGACAAGCTGATCATCGCGATGGCCGGCATCCACCAGCTCTGGTGGTTCGACCCGATCAAGCGGACCGCCGGCATGTACGCCGGCACCACTGTCGAGGCGCTGCGCGACGGCCCGCTGGCCGAGGCGTGGATGGCCCAACCGTCGGGGCTCTCCGTCTCCGCCGACGGCACCCGGCTCTGGGTGGCCGACAGCGAGTCCAGCGCCGTCCGGTACGTCGAGAACGGTGTGCTGGGCACCGCCGTCGGGCAGGGCCTGTTCGACTTCGGGCACGTGGACGGTCCGGCGGAGTCGGCGCTGCTCCAGCACCCGCTGGGCGTGTGCGCGCTGCCGGACGGCTCGGTGCTGATCGCGGACACGTACAACGGCGCGGTGCGCCGCTTCGACCCGGCCAGCAACCAGGTCTCCACAGTCGCCGACGGGTTGGCGGAGCCGAGCGACCTGGTGCTCACCCCGTCCGGTGAGGTGCTGGTGGTGGAATCCGCCGCGCACCGGTTGACCCGGCTCGCCCCCGGTGCCCTGTCGGCGGCGGGTGCCAGCACCGTGGACGGGCCCCGCCGCCGCACCGAGCGCAAGCCGACCGACGTCGCCGCCGGCGAGGTCACCCTGGACATCGTCTTCACCCCGGCACCGGGGCAGAAGCTGGACGAGACGTACGGGCCGTCGACCCGGCTGGTGGTCTCCGCGTCCCCGCCGGAACTGCTGGTGGACGGTGCCGGCACGGGCACCGAACTGTCCCGTCGGCTGGTGCTCAACGGCGAGGTCACCGCAGGGGTGCTTCAGGTGACCGCGCAGGCGGCGACCTGTGACGCGGACGTCGAGCACGCGGCGTGCCACCTGACCCGGCAGGACTGGGGCGTACCGGTCCGGGTGGTCGACGGCGCCGTGACCCGGCTGCCGCTGGTGCTTCGCGGCCTGGACGCCTGACGCGTGCTTCGCGGCCTGGACGCCTGACGTGGTCGGAGGGGCCTGCTGGGCCCCTCCGATCAGGCGAACGGGGCCAGTGTGATGTCGGCGTCGATCAGGGTGGCGCGGACGAGTTCGGCGGCGGAGACCGCGCCCGGGGTGTCGCCGTGCACGCAGATCGAGTCGACCGAGCACGGGATGACCGTGCCGTCGACCGCCACCACGCTGCGTTCGGTGGCCATCCGCGCCGCCCGTTCGGCGATGTGCTCGGGGTCGGTGATCACCGCGCCGGGGGTGCCGCGCGGCACCAGCGCCCCGTTGGGCAGGTAGGCGCGGTCGGCGAACGCCTCGGCGACCACCGGCAGGCCCGCGCCCACGGCGAGTTGGGCGAGCGTCGAGCCGGGAAGGCAGAGTACTGGCAGCTCGGGGTCGTAACCGCTGACGGCGGCGACCACCGCTGCCGCCTGGGACTCGTCGGTGCTGGCCGCGTGGTAGAGCGCGCCGTGCGGCTTGAGGTAGCGGACCCGGGTGCGGAACAGCCGGCAGAACGCGTCCAGCGCCCCCAACTGGTAGGTCACCTCGTCGCGTAGCTCGGCGAAGTCGTACGCGATGTGCCGCCTGCCGAAGCCGGCCAGGTCCCGGTAGCCGACCTGCGCGCCCACCGCGACCCCGCGTCGCGCGGCGCCCTCGCAGACCCGCCGCATGGTGGACGGGTCGCCGCCGTGGAAGCCGCAGGCGACGTTTGCGGAGGTGACGAGGCTCAGCAGCGCCTCGTCGTCGCCGAGTCGCCAGATGCCGAATCCCTCGCCCAGGTCAGCGTTGAGGTCCATGGAATCTGACGGTAGTACCTGGGCGGGCCTGCGCGAGCGGGGTCACGTCGGTGACCACCCCGATGACTGGGTATCCACCGGTGGTCGGGTGGTCGGCGAGGAAGATCAGGGGTTGTCCGTCGGCCGGCACCTGCACCGCGCCGAGCACGATGCCCTCGCTGGGAAGTTCGCCGGCCACCGCGCGGGGCAGCGCCGCGCCGGCGAGCCGCGCGCCGACCCGGTTGCTCACCGGGCTGACGGTGTACGCGCTGCCGAAGAGCCTGTCGAACGCGGTCGGCGTGAACCAGTCCTCGCGAGGACCGGGGCCCAGCGTCAGGTGCAGCTCCTCGGGCGGCGTGGGGCACACGGTCAGGTCCACCGGTGCGGGGGTGCCGACCGGATCACCGAGTGGCAGCAGGTCACCGTCCCGCAGCCGGGGCGGGCCGAGCCCGGAGAGCGTGTCGGTGGCCCGGCTACCGAGCACCGGTGACACGTCGATGCCGCCCGCCACCGCCAGCCAACTTCGTACGCCCCGCCGGGCGGGACCGATCCGCAGCACCGTCCCGGCCGGCACTGTGAGCGGGCGTCCCGTGTCACCGGGCCGGGCACCCGCCTGGACGGGGACCTCGGCGCCGGTGACCGCCACCGTGGCGGCCCGGGTCAGCCGCAGTGTGCAGCCGGTCAGGGTGATCTCCAGGCCGGCCGCGTGCTCCGGATTGCCTACCAGTCGGTTGGCCAACCGCAGGGCACCCGGGTCGAGGGCGCCGGACCGGGGTACGCCCAGGTGCGCCCAGCCGGGCCGGCCCAGGTCCTGCACTGTGGTGAGCGCACCGGCGCGGAGCACCTCGATGCTGGCCGGGTGGGTCACGCCGCCACCATCCGCACAGTGGTGCCCGGACCGAGTCGGGCCGGCGGGTCGGCGGCCACGTCGAACAGCACCAGGTCGGTCCGACCGACCAGCAGCCAGCCGCCCGGGGAAGCGCCCGGGTAGATGCCGGCGTACGGGCCGGCCAACGCGACCGAGCCGGCCGGCACCCGGGGGCGGGGCGTGGCCAGCCGGGGCAGCGCCAACTCGGCGGGCAGCCCGGTCAGGTAGGGGAATCCGGGGGCGAAGCCGCAGAAGGCGACCCGGAACCGGGTGCTGGTCAACCGGTGCCGCACTGCCGGCACGTCCACGCCCCAGTGCTCCGCCACCGCCGGCAGGTCCGGCCCGTCGAAGCTGACCGGTACGACCACGTCCGCCGCGCCGTCGGCTCCGTCTTCGGCTCTGGAGTCGGCATGGGAGTCGGCGTCGGTCTGGGCGTGGGCTTTGGCGCCGGCACCGGCGTCGGCATTGGCGTTGGCGTTGGCGTGGGCCTGGTTGGGGTGGGTGGTCGCGGCGGTGACGGCGGACGCCCATCGGGTCAGCTGCTCGGCAGTGGTCGTCGGGTCGGGCAGGCCGTCGAGCAGCACGGTCCGGGCCGCCGGCACGATCTCCGCAGCGATCAGGTCGCCCCGCTCCCGACGCCGCCACAGCTCGGCCCGCCACGCTTCGACAAGCGCGGCTTCCGGGATGTCGGCCACGGCTTCGGGGGTGTCGGCGGGGGCGGTGCAGTCGAGTAGCAGGGCGTGCGCCCCGACGGGCCGGATCCGCATTCGCTCATCCTCGCCGATGTCGAGTCGATCCGGTGTTCACGTTGACGGTGCCGGGTGTCACCAACGCCACTACTTACAAGTAACCTACGGTGCCGTAACCTAACTGGGTGACCACCTCCGCCCCGCTTCGCCTGAAGCCGGTCGACATCGGTAAGCCCCGGATGCGCGGCTGGCTACACACGTACGCCTTCTTCGTCGCCGTGGTCTGCGGCATCGTGCTCTGCTCGATCGCCGCCACCCGGCCGGGGTGGGCACCCCTGGTGAGCTGCCTCATCTACAGCCTGACGGTCTGCGGGCTCTTCGGCACGAGCGCGCTGTACCACCGTCGCGTGTGGTCGGAGCGCGGCTACCAGGTGATGCGCCGGATGGACCACTCGATGATCTTCGTGTTCATCGCCGGCACGTACACACCGCTGTGCGCGATGTTGCTCGCGCCCCGGCCGGCCACCGTGATGCTGGCCCTGGTCTGGGGCGGCGCGCTGGCCGGCGTGGCGGTCAAGGTGATCTGGCCGCACGCGCCACGCTGGGTGTCCGCGCCGCTCTACCTGGCGCTGGGCTGGGTGGCGGTGGCCATGCTGCCGGAGATCCTGCACGGGGGCGGCGTCGCAGCACTGGTGCTGCTGATCGTCGGCGGCGCGATCTACAGCGTCGGCGCGGTCTTCTACGCGTTGCGCCGACCCAATCCGTGGCCGACCGTCTTCGGCCACCACGAGTTCTTCCACGCCTGCACGCTGCTGGCGGCGCTCTGTCATCACATCGCGATCTACTTCGCGCTGTTCGCCTGACCCGAACGGCCAAGACGCAGGGCGCGACCCGAACGGCCACGACACAGGCCGCGAGCCGGCCACGACGCAGGGCGCGACCCGGCCACGACGCAGGCCGCGCGACCCGAACGGCCGGGGCACAGGCGGCCCAGCGAACGCAGCTCGGCGCGAACGCACCCTGGCGCGAACGCACCCCGGCCTCCTGGTCCCGGCAACGCCGCTCGGCACTCACGCAACGGCGGCAGCCGCCATGATCGTGCTCGATCAAGGAGGTGGCCTCGCTCGCACCCGAAAGCCCTATCTCCTGGATCGAGCACGATCTTCGGCCGATCACCTCTCCAGGGCGGCCCCCGGGATCGGGCCCCCTGCCGAGATCCGCGCAACTTCGGGGAAACTGCTGCCTCGGCGCGCCGTCAGCCAGCAGTTTCCCCGAAAGTGTGAAGATCTTGGCAGGGGTAGCGGGGGCCCGGCGGTGCCGGCGCACACCCGGACTGGGCGGACACACGAGCCGGGGCCCCGCGACGCTGCGGGACCCCGGATTCTGTGGGCGAGGATCAGACCGGTCGGCCCGGCCGACGCACCTCGCGGTACTCCTGCATGACCTGGTTGTCCTGGACCGGCACGACCCGGTCTGCCACCACGCGCTCCTCGCGAACCGGCGCGGCCACCACCGGTCGGCGGCGGCTGTTCCAGAAGTAGAGGGTGGCGAGCAGACCGGCGACGCCGGCGAGCATCAGTACCCAGCCGACCACGGCCAGGTCCAGCCAGCCCAGGTCGGCCTCCACTGCGAACGCGAAGATCGCGCCTAACGCGATCAAGAAAATGCTGCCACCAATGCCCATGTCTCGCTCCTCGGCTCTAACCTGGCGTACGTCGCGCCGCGGCCGTCGGTAGGGGTGCGGCATCCATCGACTTACCCAGGCGCAGAGATCGCCAATCGGGCAAGCTGGGGGCATGACGGACGCCGACCCCGACACACGGACTCTGGTGTTGCTGCGGCACGCGAAGGCCGAGCAGGGCAGCGACGCGGCGGACGACGCGGAGCGGCCGTTGAGCGCACGCGGGACCGCCGACGCGGCTGCGGCTGGGGCCTGGTTGGCGCACCAGGGACTGCTGCCCGACGTGGTGATCTGCTCGACGGCCCGACGCACCCGGCAGACCTGGCACGGGGTGGCGATGGGGATGACCGGTTCACCGCCGGAGGGCGGCCCGACCGGTCCTCGCCCGACGGTCCGTTATGAGCCTGGTGCGTACGACGCGCATCCCGAGGAGTTGTTGTCGCTGGTCCGCACTGTGGATCCGGCGGCCCGCACGGCGTTACTCATTGCCCACAATCCGGGCATCTCGCTGCTTTCGGCGCTCCTGGACCCCGAGGGAGTTGACGACGAGGGTTTGCGCACCGCCGAGCTGGCGGTGCACACCTGCCCGACCGGCTGGGTCGAGTTGAGCAGGGCGGGAGCGCCGCTCACGGCTCGGCACACCGCACGCGACTGAGCCACCCGCCGATCCGACGGGTGGCTCAGGGGTACGCGTTGTGCGGGGATCAGGACGGCGGTGCGGTTGGTGGCGGCGGGTCCGGCGGTGGCGGCATCATCGCCGTCGGATGAGACAGCCGGTTCTCCTCCACGATGAGGGTTCGAGCCCGCTTGCGCCGGTCCTGCCAGAACCAGACAGTGGTCAGCAGTACGGCCAGCCCGGCCAGGATGAACACCCAGCCGACAGCGCGTACGTCGATCCACCAGACGTTGGCCCTCAGCGCGAAGGTCAGGATCGCGCCGATGGCGATGAGAAAAATGCCGCTTCCTACACCCATGTGCGCTGCACTCCCCCGTGCGGTGGCTCTGGGCGTTCCCTTTCGAGGTCACGCGACGGTTACCCGCCACGCCAGCGGCATACCCGACCGGGCTCGGCCAATACGTGCCGCCGCCGGACGGAGACGGCGACGGCCGGCGGGGCAGAAGCCCCACCGGCCGTGGCAGGTGCCGGGTGGTGCGACCCGGCACAAGACCTAGAAGGCCTCCTCCGGGAGGTCCATGATGTCGAGGTCGGCGCCCTCGATGATCCGCCGGTCGGCGCCGATGCGGGGCAGCACCTCACGGGCGAAGAAACGGGCAGCGGCCACCTTGCCGGTGTAGAACGCCTTGTCGCTGGCGGAGACCTCGCCCGCGAGGGCCTTCAGCGCCACGTCGGCCTGCCGCTGGAGCAGCCAGCCGACCACCAGGTCGCCGATCGCCAGCAGGAACCGCCGGCTGCTCAGCCCGACCTTGTAGAGCGCGCGGGTGTCGCCGCCCTGCGCCTCGCCCAGCCAGCCGGTCAGCACGCCGAGGATGTTCTGGATCTCGGCGAGCGCCTTGCCCAGCGCCTGCCGCTCCTCCTTGAGCTGGCCGTTGCCCGCCTCGGAGGAGATGAACTCCTGGATCTCGCCGGAGACCGCGAGCAGCGCCTTGCCGTTGTCCCGAACGATCTTGCGGAAGATCAGGTCGAGGCTCTGGATGGCGGTGGTGCCCTCGTACAGGGTGTCGATCTTGGCGTCGCGGACGTACTGCTCCAGCGGGTAGTCCTGGAGGAACCCGGAGCCGCCGAAGGTCTGCAGGGCCTCGTGCCCGAGCATCTCGTACGCCCGCTCCGAACCGACGCCCTTGACCAGCGGCAGCAGCAGGTCGTTGACCCGCTTGGCCAGCTTGGTGGCCTTCTCGTCCCCGGCAGCCTCGGCCAGCGCGACCTTGTCCTGCCAGGTGGCGGTGTAGAGGACCAGAGCGCGAAGACCCTCGGCGTACGACTTCTGCAGCAGCAGCGAGCGGCGCACGTCCGGGTGGTGGGTGATGGTGACCCGGGGGGCGGTCTTGTCCGCCTGCTGGATCAGGTCGGCACCCTGAACCCGGTTCTTCGCGTACTCGAGGGCGTTGAGGTAACCGGTGGAGAGGGTGGCGATGGCCTTGGTGCCGACCATCATCCGGGCGTACTCGATGATCATGAACATCTGTCGGATGCCGTCGTGCTTGTCGCCCAGCAGCCAACCCTTGGCCGGTACGCCGTGCTCGCCGAAGGTCACCTCGCAGGTGTTGGAGACCTTCAGGCCCATCTTGTGCTCGACGTTGGTGGCGTAGACGCCGTTGCGCTCGCCCAGCTCGCCGGTGGTCTCGTCGAAGTGGAACTTCGGCACCACGAAGAGCGACAGGCCCTTGGTGCCGGGGCCACCGACACCCTCCACGCCGACCGGACGGGCCAGCACGTAGTGCACGATGTTGTCACTCAGGTCGTGCTCACCCGAGGTGATGAAGCGCTTCACGCCCTCGATGTGCCAGGTGCCGTCGGGCTGCTGGATCGCCCGGGTGCGCCCCGCGCCCACGTCCGAGCCGGCATCCGGCTCGGTGAGGACCATCGTGGAGCCCCACTGCTTGTCGATGAAGAGCCTGGCCCACTTCTTCTGCCGCTCGTTGCCCTCGACGTGCAGCACGTGCGCGAAGGACGGGCCGGAGGCGTACATCCAGACCGGCGCGTTCGAGCCGAGCACCAGCTCGGCGAGCGCCCACCAGAGGGCGCGCGGCGCGTTGGTGCCGCCCAGCGCCGGCGGCAGGTCCAGGCGCCAGAACTCGGAGTCCATGAATGCCTGGTAGGACTTCTTGAACGACTCCGGCAGCGGCGCTGTGTGCGTCGCCGGGTCGAAGACCGGCGGATTACGGTCACTGTCCGTGTAGCTGGCGGCCAGATCCTCGCGGGCGAGGCGGTCGACCTCAGCGAGGAAGCTGCGGGCGGTGTCGGTGTCGAGATCCGAGTACGGCTCCTGGCCGAACGCCCGGTCCGCCCCGAAGACCTCGAACAGGTTGAACTCGAGATCCCGGAGGTTGCTCTTGTAGTGGGTCATGCTCGCTGGCCCCGCTTCCGGACAGGTGTTACCGATCAGTAACCCCGACTGTATTACTCGCGGGTAGGCAGCGACAAGCGGATCACCCAAGTGACAGCGATTACACACCTGCGGGCGCTGTCGGCCGGCTCAGCTCTCGGCGGCGCCGACCTCCCAGCTCGGGACGGCCACGGCCGCGCCGGTACGGGCACCCACGTACTCCATCAGGACCAGCGCGATGTCGTCGTCGAGCCGACCGTGCACCCACTCGACCAGGGCGGTCTCCAGCGATGCCAGCCCGTCGGCGACAGTGCCATGGCCGAGCAGTCGCCAGGCCCGGTCGGCGGTCGGAAAGAACTCGCCGTCCCGCCGCGCCTCGCCGAGACCGTCGGTGAACAGCAGCAGCCGGTCCCCGGGCTCCAGGCGTTCGACCCGGGGGCGGACCACCGGCATGAACCCGAGCGGAGGCGCCGGGGCCGGTGGTTCCAGTGGGATCACCGCACCCCGGCGTAGCAGCAGCGGTGGCGGATGCCCGCAGTTGACGATCGTGAGGGTGCCGCCGCGCTCCTCGACCAGTGCCGCAGTGACGAAGTCCTCGTCGCCGACGTTGCGGGCCACCGCGCGGTCCAGGTCGGCGACGACGGCCCGCAGGTCGGCCCGCTCGTACGCCACGTGCCGGTAGGAGCCGAGGACGATGCTGGCCAGCCGGACCGCGTCCAGACCCTTGCCCCGCACGTCACCGATGATCATGCGGACGCCGTAGGGCGTGTCGATCGCCTCGTACAGGTCGCCGCCGATCTCGGCCGTCGCGGTGGAGGAGATGTAGCGTCCCGCTACCGAGAGCGTGCCGACCTGCGGCCCGAGCGGGCGCAACACCGCCTGCTGGGCCACCGCGGCGAGTTTGGTCAGCTCCACGATCCGCTCGGCCTGCCGCTGACGAACCCAGGCCACCGCCACGGCCATCCCGGTGACGAGCGCGACCGCGACAACGCTGACCGAGGTGGCCAACGAGACCTTCGGCGCGACCAGCGCGAAGCCGGTGCCGATCAGTGTCGCCGCGACGCCCACCCCCAGGACCACCAGCCAGGACGCCAGGGCGGCGGCGAGTACCGGCGCGGCCGCCAGGAGCGCGACGTAGTGCACCTTGCGGCCGTCCGCCGCCTCCACCGCCGACACGATCGCGAGCAGAACGAGGGCCGCGCCGAGGCCGGCGCGGGATCCGGGGCTCAGCGGGCGACGGCCCGACTGGAGGAGTCGCGTGGGTACGAGGGACAGTTTGCCTGATCCACGTGAACCGGTGAATGAACCTGACCCGTCGTCCGAGGAGGTTCTGTCCGGCCGGCCCAGTCTGCCGGCCGAATCGGCGTCGCCGGCCCCGCTCAGCCGAGGACCTCGTAGCGGACGGTGAGCGCGCCCACGTCGACCGAGGCGATGCTGGCGAAGGCGGCCCGGGACAGGTCCAGGCAGCGGCCGTCGATGAACGGGCCGCGGTCGTTGATCCGCACCGTCACCGACTTGCCGTTGGCCGGGTTGGTCACCCGGACCTTGGTGTTGAACGGCAGTGTCTTGTGCGCGGCGGTCAGCGCGTCGGGGTTGAACGACTCGCCGTTGGCGGTGAGCTGCCCGTCGGAGTAGAACGAGGCGCCGCACGAACCGCTCTCCAGCACCTTCGCCGCGGCCGTGGTCTTCTTGACCGTCGGCTTCGGCTTCGGCTTCGGCGACGCGGTGCGCTCCTTGCCCCGAGAGGCGGCCTGCTGCGACCGGGTCGCCGACGGGCTGGCGGTCGCGCTGGGCGAGGCGCTGACGCTCGGGGTGACGGCCGGGGCGCTGGGGGTGAGGCTGCTCGCGGCGGTGGTCGGGGTGAGGTCGAGAGCCACCTGCCCCGACTGGTCGGGGCCGGAGACCAACTGCACGGCACCTACGGTGCCTCCGACGGCGAGGGCGACGCCGACCGCCGCGGTGGCCACGATGCCCGCCGGGGAGGAGAAGATGCGGGTACGGGAGTGCTTGCCTGCCACCTGCCCGGTCCTTTCGTCGTCTGAACAAACCGGGTCGGACCGTAACGAGAGAAGCACTTCCGAAGTCAACGTGATCATGGTGCTATGCCCGTATTTGCACAGGTACGTGTAGCCGATCATCCGACCCGGGGTGGGCCGGGTGGCCCGGGTGCCGGCACGCCCACCCCCCGTGCCGGAGGATGAGCGGATGCCCGCCGATCTGACCGAACGCCTGGCCGCCCTGTTCCAGTGGATCGACCCCGGCCCGGACATCAGTCACCTGGTCAGCGACATCTCCGGTTGGTGGCGGGACCCGGCGGTGCTGGCCGAGCTGGGGCCGGCCCTGGTGGCGCCGTACCGGACCGCCCGGCCCACAGTGGTGCTCGCGCCGGCCGTCACCGGGCTGCTCCTCGGGCCGTTGGCCGCCACCGCCCTCGGGGTCGGCTTCGTGGCCGCCCACAAGCCCGGTGACGGGCGACTGCCGGCCGGGCCACTCACCTGGGCGCAGAGCCCACCGGACTACCGGGGCCGACGGGTCGACCTCGCCGTACGGAACCGACACCTCGGCCCCGACGACCGGGTGCTGGTGGTGGACGACTGGGTGCGTACCGGCGCGCAGCTACGCGCCCTCTACGACATCTGCGCCGCGCGGGGCGCCGAGGTGCTGGGCACTGCGGTGGTAGCCGTGGACTGCCCGCCCGAGGTCGCTGCCGACCTACGGGTCACCGGCCTGATCGACGCCGCTGATCTGCCCTCTTGACCTGAAGCGAGGTTGAGCACCGACGATCGGCGGATGAGTGACGGGATTCTTGACGAGGCGTACGAGCGGCTGCACCGCACCGGCCCGGAATATCAGGGCTGGCTGTCCAACCACGGGCCGATGGCCGTCGAGGCGTTGGTCCGACACGGGCACCCGCACCGGGTGCACCGTTGGCTCGACGACTACCTCGGCCGCCTCGACGAGTTGCCCCGAGGGCTGCACCCGATCGACGACTGGCGGTCGGCGCTGGGTGATCCGAAGCGCGCCGGTGACTGGCTGGCCTACTTCGACAGGCAACTGCGCGAACACCAGTGGCGCGCGGTGCTCGGCACCTGGTGGCCCCGGCTACTGCCGGGCATCGCCGCCGGCGCCACGCACGGTGTGATCCGGGTCGGGCACGCCGTACGCGCGCTCGACCCGGACGACGAGAACCGACAGCGGCTCACCGAGTTGGGTCAGGCCCTCGGCTACTGGGCGGCCCGCTGGCAGCCGATCCCCGGCACCGACCGGCTGCTCACCGGCGATTCGGACCAGCCGGCCACCGACGACATCGACGTGACGGCTGCGCTGGCCGGGCTGCCCCGGATCGACGACCAGACCGGCGGCGTCCGGGATCGGCTGGACCAGCTGCCGGGCGTACCCCGATGGGAGCCGGCACTCGCGAAGCTGCGCCCCGCGCGGAGCCCGGCCGAGGCGGAGCGTGGGCTCACCACGCTGGTGCACCGGGCCGGCCTGGACTACCTGCGCTTCGGGCACGCAGCGCCGGTCATGCTGGTGCACGCGGTCACGGCGCCGACCGCCGTGCTGCGTACCCTGCCGGCACTCGACAGGGGTCTGTGGGCGCCGAGCTACGCCGCGGCCTGGGCCGCGGCGGCGGCCATGACCTCCGTGTACGCCCCAGCCGACGGCATCGCGCCACCGACAGTGACCCCCGCGACGCCGGCGGAGGTCTTCGCCCGCGCGGCCCGCCACGGCGACGAGCACGTGGTCAAGCTCGCCGACGCGATCCTCGACGCCTACGCGACCAGTGCTGACGAGCGGCTCCTCACCGCACCCGGCTACGCCGGCCAACTGATCTGAGCGGGGCGACGGGTATTGCGGCGGCGGCCCGGGCCGCGCTGGCCTAGCCTCGGCAGGATGTGGCCTCGGATCGGTGAACTGCGCGCCCTCGCCCTCGGCACCCCCGGCGAGTTGCGGTCGACCCTCAACACCCTGGTGCTGGCCGGTGTGAAGACCGCGACGGCCGGCCGGCTCGCCGAGTACGCGGAAGAAGGCGAGGAGTTGGAGCACGTCGGCGAACGCCTGGCACTTGTCGACGACGACAACGCACTGGCCGGCGTCGTGGAGATCACCGGAGTCGAGGTGGTCCGCTTCGCCGACGTGCCCTGGGACTTCGCCCACGCCGAGGGCGAGGGTGACCGCTCGATCGAGGAGTGGCGGGCCGGGCACTCGACCTACTGGGCGCGGCTCGGCACCCCGGTCGACGGCGACACCCCGATCGTCTGCCTGCGCTTCCGCCTGGTCTCCGGCGGCGAGGGCGGTGTGGCCAGCGGCGACCTCGGCACCTGACCGGCCGCCCCAGCCGGCTCGGTGTGGCGGCCTCAGCCCCGTAGTTGTGGCAGCAACCGCGTCGCCACGTCCACCAGGATGGCCTCGTCACCGGCGTACCAACTGCTGGCGCGCGGCCAGTGCGTCACCACGTCGGTGAAACCCAACTCGGCGGCCCGGCCGACCTGATCGGCGAAGAACTGTGCGCTGCTGAGCGAGAAGACCGGTGCCGCGTCCAGCGAGAGGTAGCGGTCCAGGCTGGCCCTGTCGCGGCCGGCCTCGTCCAGGGTCCGGTCCATCCGCGCGGACAGCGCCGACACACTGCCCCACCAACCCGCCAGGTCGTTGTCATCACCGGTGCCGGTGGTGACCCAACCCTGCCCGAAGCGGGCCACCAACCGCATCGACCGTGGCCCGTTGGCGGCCACCACGAACGGCACCCGAGGCTGCTGCACGCAGCCGGGGTTGTTGCGGGCATCCACAGCGGCGAACCAGTCGCCACGCCAGGTGGTGCCGTCCTCCCGCAGGATCAGGTCCAACAACTCGGTGAACTCGGCGAACCGGTCGACCCGCTGACGCGGTGGCAGCGTCTCACCACCCAGCACCGCCGAGTCGAAGCCGATGCCGCCGGCGCCCAGGCCGAGCAGCAGCCGGCCGGCGGAGACGTCGTCCACTGTGGTGATCTGCCTGGCGAACGCGGCCGGATGCCGGAAGTTCGGCGACGCCACGAGGGTGCCCAGCCGAATCCGCGAGGTCACAGTGGCGGCCGCGGTCAGCGTGGCCATCGAGTCGAACCACGGGCCGTCGACCAGGTCACGCCAACCCAGGTGGTCGTACGTCCAGGCGTGGTCGAAGCCCCACTCGTCGACCTGCCGCCAGCGACGCTGCGACTCCGCCCACCGCTGGTCCGGCAGGATCACGATGCCAATCCGCATGATCGCCACCCTAGTCGGGCCGGCCATCCGCCCCCAGCATCCCGCTGAGCAGAGGTCGGCCGGCGTCCGGAACACCTTCGCCAGCCGACCTTCGCCGACCGGCAGCCCTAGATCCACCGCTGCGGCCGGCCCGTACTCTCCGGGGATGCCCACCGAAGGAGCTGCTGCCGCCCGCGTATCCCCGGGTCGCCAGGCGCGCCGGCTCCGCATGATCCGCACGGTGGGGTTGCTGGTCGGGGTGGTCGTCCCGTCCCTCATTCTCCGCGAGCTGATCGAGTCTCGGTTCGGCCGCGGGCCGGTGGCCGACCTCAGCGCGGTAGCGGTGCCGATGGCGGCGACCGCGTGGCTCGCGCCGTACGCCTCCTATCGCCGGCGCGACGCCCTGCTCTGGCTGGTCGGCCCGGGCATCTACGTCTTCACGGTGATCGCCTGGCGGGTGGCCCTCGCGCCCTACCGGGACTGGAGCCCCCGCCCGGAGGAGAAGACCCGGATGCGCTGGTCACGCGACCCGGAACACGCCGGCACGTGGTACCTGACCGAGCCCGAGAGTGGCACGCGTCACACTGCTTCCCGGTAGGGACATCGCTTTCGGCTCCGACCCCTCGGGGAGCGGCACCCAGGCGGGGTGTCGCCCGAGGAGAGGACCAGAGCGCGATGACGAAGGTGACAGCACAACTGTCGGTGTCGGTCGACGGCTTCTACGCCGGCCCACAGTTCGACGGGAACGGCAACTGGATGGACTCGGCGGAGAGCGCGAAATTCTTCCGGGTCACCCGGTGGGCTACCGAAGCGGCGGCCTGGCGCGAACGACAGGGCTTTGCCGGCGGGGAGCAGGACACCAACTCCGAGGTGATCGCCGAGTCGTTCGGGGCGGCCGGCGCGTACGTGATGGGGCGCCGGATGGCCGACGGAGGTGAGATCCCCTGGGGTGAGGAGCCGCCGTTTCGCGCGCCGGTCTTCGTCGTCACCCACCGCCCCCGCCAGCGGCTGGTGAAGGGCGGGGGCACCAGCTTCACCTACGTCACCGACGGCGTGGTCAGCGCCGTCGAGCAGGCGCGCGCGGTGGCCGGTGGCAAGGATGTCGCGGTGGCCGGGGGCGGCAGCCTGGTGCGGCAGGTGCTCAAGGCCGGGCTGCTCGACGAGTTGGAGCTGCACGTCGTACCGGTAGTGCTTGGCACCGGCCTGCGACTCTTCGACGCGGACCTCGACCTGGGCGACCGGGAAGGGGTCGAGCTGACGCCGACCCGCGTCCTTGCCACCCCACAGGTGACCCACATCCGGTACGCGGTGCGCGGTCGCGCCCCGCTCGTGCTCGACGACCGGGGCAGCGGAGGCGGCCCAACGGTGACCGCGAACTGAATCACGGCCCATCGAAGGAAGGAGGGGACACCATGCCGCAACTGTTGCGGGTGCAGTGCTTCAACGTTTCGCGCGACGGGTTCGGGACCGGAGAGGGGCAGAGCCTGGAGCGGCCCTTCGGTCACGCGGACCCCACCCCACTGTTCTCCTGGCGTTCCGCCACCGCCAGCTTCGTGTATCGCACCGAGCCGGGCGGCACTCGTGGCCTGGACGACTACCTGACCCGCGACGCCGAGTGCAACATCGGCGCGGAGATCATGGGTCGCAACAAGTTCGGCCCGCAGCGCGGCCCCTGGAAGGACCACGAGTGGCAGGGCTGGTGGGGGGACAACCCGCCGTTCCACACGCCGGTCTTCGTGCTCACCCACCACCTGCGTCCGTCGTTCAGCCTGTCCGACACCACGTTCCACTTCCGCGATGTCAGACCGGCCGAGGCACTGGCCGAGGCGAAGCAGGCAGCCGACGGTCGGGACGTACGCCTCGGTGGTGGGGTGGCGATAATCCGCGAGTTCCTCGAGGCCGACCTGGTCGACACGATGCACATCGCCGTGGCGCCCGTCGACCTCCAGCGGGGCGAGCGGCTGTGGGACAGCCCCGACGAGTTGCTCGACCGCTTCCACCTCGAGTCGGTGCCCAGCCCCAGCGGAGTCACCCATCTGCTGTTCTGGAGGCGATGACCGCCCTCCTCCCCGGCGCCGTCGTCTAGAGCCGGGCCAGCACCAGCAACCGGTTGCCGTCGGGGTCGGTGACCCTGGCGGACCGCTCGCCCCAGGGCTGGTCGACCGGCTCCTCGGTGACCGTCGCTCCACCCGTACGCAGCGCGCCCACTGCTGCGTCGCAGTCGTCGGCGTAGACGCACAACTCCCAGCGGTGCGAGTCGGCCGGCCCGCCAGCCTCCGGGTTGGCGGCCAGGCCGAGCTCGCTGCTGCCCAGCCGCAGCGCGACGAACTCCGGGGCGCCCTCGTCCGGGAACTGGTAGGTCAGCTCGAAGCCGACCACGTCCCGGTAGAACGCGATCAGTCGTGGCAGGTCAGGTGTCGTCACGATCGGAAAGGCTTCGGTGAACACGGACCACCTCCACGCCGGACCCTAGCCGCGCTGCGGCTCCGGTGGAACCACCACTGTCGATACCGGTGGGCGTCGTTGTTCGGTTACCTCTTGCGCAGAATGGTTTGCGATGCAAACCTATTGGTATCGCAGCAGCGCCAAGCGGCCTGGAGGTCATCGTGTCGGAGCAATCGAGCACCGCGCCGAACAGCAGAGACAACCCCGCAGAACTCCTCGCGTCGATGGCCGCGCTCCGCCGCCGCACCCGGGTCACCCGGCACGCCTACTGGCTGCCGCTCCTGCTGTTCGGTCTCCTGATCGCGGCGGCGGCCCCCCTGTACGTGGAGTCGACCGACCCCCTCGTCATGCGCGGTCCGCAGGACAACCCCGCGCTGACCGGCCTCGGTGGGGACTTCCTCGAACGCTCGGCGGGCCTCGGGTGGTACTGGTTGGTGGCGCTCATCGGCGGCTACCTGCTGACCCTCGGGTGGTACCGGTGGCACGGCGCGCGGGTGGGTGTCCAGACACCGACCCGGACATACGTCATCGCTGGCATCGTCGGCACGCTGGTCGGGCTCGTGCTGCCGATCGTGCTGCGATTCCTATTGCTCAACTCGGCGACGTCGGTGTCGAACGGGACCAGCTGGGTGACCACACCGCTGCTGGGCGTCTCCGATCGCGGCATGATCCCGCACCTGGTCATCGCGGTGGGGCTACTGGTTCTGGCTCGACTGGAACGCAGCCGAGGCCTGACGGCCGTGGCCGCGCTCTACGCTGCGGCGGTCGCCCTCGTGAACATCTACTTCCAGACCGCCAACTTCGAGCCGGGAGACCTGAACCGCCACAGCTTCCTGCTGGCGGCCCTGCTGCCGGCGCCGATCCTGCTCGTCGGTGGCATCATCGCTCTTTTCACCACGGGTAAGAGGTCGACATGAGCACCGGCACCGGCGGGCACCCGACGAACGGGCTCAGCGACACCGTCCACCAACGCAACCGGCTCGGCATCCTCACCATCGCGGCGGAGGCCGAGCGGGTGGAGGTCGCCTACCTGCGCGACGCCCTCGAACTCACCGCCGGCAACCTCTCCCGACACCTCGCCGTGCTGGAGGAGGCCGACCTGATCCAGATCGAACGGGGCTACCACGGCCGCCGGCCCAAGACCTGGATCAGGATCACCGATCAGGGGCAGGCCGCGTTGACTGCCGAGATCGACGCGCTGCGCGAGCTGCTGCGCCGCCACCAGGAGTTGGGTGGCCCTCCGCGGCCAACCGGGTAGGAGCCTGTCGTACGGGTGGCATAGGTTGCCGGTCATGAATGCGTCGATGCCCGCAGCGGATCTGATCACCCGGCGCGTCGAGCGCCGGGAGACACCAGTCCTGTTCATCTCGACCGCCGACGAGCAGGACGCGATCACCGAGGCGTGGGATCGCCTGGAGACGATCGTCGGGTCACTCCAGGGGCGGAAGTTCTTCGGGGTCTTCGGCCCGCCCGACGGGTCATACCGGGTCTGTGTGCAGGTCCAGGACGACGACGATGCGGCGTTGAACGGGCTCGAGTCCGGGTCGATCCCCGGCGGTCACTACCTGTCGACGACCGTGCAGGGCGAGCCGCCGGAGATCTACTCGCACATCCCCACCCGATACGCGGAGCTGAAGCAGGTCGCCGACCACGACTCGACGCGTCCCAGCATCGAGTTCTACCGTCGGCGCGACGAGATCGACCTGCTGATCCCGGTGAACGCCCGCTAGCGACGCGGGCGGTTCACCGGGCTCGCCTATCTTCCCCAGGGCTCGGCTGGTCGGCAGTCAGCTCCCGGCTTGCCGTAGACGAGGGTGCCGGCGGAGTCCACGTAACAGTGATCGAACTCGTGCGACGAACGGAACAGCAGGCGGCGGTCGATTTCTGCCCCGGTGCTGTCATAGCTGACCAACTCGGCGTCCCTGGTGACTTCTGCGTGATCGGTGAGTAGGCCGAACACCCCGTGCGCCAAGCGCGCCGTGGTCGTCTGCCCGTCGCCGTGTTCCAGCACCAGCCGTTGCACCCGAGCGCCGACCCGGCCGCTCACCGCGACGTCGCGCCCCGCAGGAGCGCGACGTGCAACGCCGAGAGTTCCGGCGAGGGGTCGACGCCCAGCGCGTCGGCCAAGGCCTCACTCGTGCGCTGGTACACGAGCAGCGCCTCGTTGTCACGGCCGCTCGCGGCGAGGGCTTGCATCAACCCGAGAACCAGCCGTTCCCGCACCGGGTGCGCGGCCACCAGGTCGGTCAGCTCCGCGACCAGCTCCGGACCGTGGCCGAGACTGATCTCCACGTCGAAGCGATCCTCCAGGGCGGTCAGACGCAGCCTGTCGAACCGGGTGACCGCCGCGTCGAGCGCCGTGCTGTCGACCAGACCGACGTCCTGCATCGCCGCACCGCGCCACAGGTCGAGGGCCTCGCGCAACCGCCGTACCCGCTGCGGGCCCTCGTCATCGCGAGCCAGACCGACGAGGCGCTCGAACCGTACGGCGTCGACGACGTCGGGTTCGACCATCAACCGGTAGCCGTCCGTCTGTCCCTCGATCGACCCCTCCGGCAGCGCCTTCCGGAGCCGGGAAACCAGGCGGTGCAGGGCGTTAGCCGCGTCGGTGGGCGGATGTTCGCCCCAGATCCAGTCGACGAGGGTCCCCTTCGGGACCACGTGACCCGGGTTGAGCGCGAGGGCGGTCAGCAGCCCGCGCAGCCGCGCGCCCGGCACGTCGATGACGGTGCCGATGTCCGTGCGAACCTCGAATGGACCAAGCATCCTGACCTGCACCTGGCAGATCCTGCCATGAACATGAGAGGCATCCGTGTGGCCGATGCCCGCTCCGCCGACGGCGGTCGACCACGCGTTCCTGGCCACTTGCACGCCGGTAAAGATCGCCGTGGTTGTCCTGGGACGCGTCTCGAAATGAGATGCGCACGGGCTCGCGCACCTGTTGGATCTCGACATGGAGCATGAGCTTGTTCGTCCTCGGAAGGCACGCCCGGGGGACCACCTCGCGGTCCTCTCACCGTCCTTCGCCGCGGCCGGCGCCTATCCCGGGATCCACGAGCAGGCAATGCGACGGCTCGCTGACCTGACCGGCCTCGTTCCGGTCGAATACCCCACCACCCGCCAGGTGGGCGCGAGCGCGGCAGCGCGGGCGGCGGACATCAACGCCGCCTTCGCGGATCCCCGGGTACGCGGCATTCTCGCCGTCGTCGGCGGCGACGACCAGATCACTGTCATCCCCCACCTGGACGCCGACCTGGCCCGAGCCGACCCGAAGCCGTTCCTCGGCACCAGCGACAACACCAACCTGCACCACTGGCTCTGGGGTCACGGCATCGCCAGCTTCTACGGCGGGTCCTCCCAGGTGCACCTCGGCCCCGGGCCTGCCGTCGACGACATCCACGTTCGGTCGCTGCGAGCGGCGTTACTCACCGGGGAACGGCTGGAGATCACCGACCCGGGTGAGTCCGAGGATGTCGGAATCGACTGGGCAGATCCGCAGGCGTTGAAGTCGTTTGGGGAGCGCGAACCGACGGAGCCGTGGAGCTGGCACGGGCCGTCCCGCGCAGTCACCGGCCGCACCTGGGGTGGCTGCCTGGAAGTCATCCAGTGGATCCTGACGGCGGGACGCTTCCCGTTTCCCCCGGAGGTCCTGCACGGCGGGGTGCTGATCATCGAGACGTCGGAGGAGCTTCTCCCCGCCCGCGAAGTCGGCTGGATCGTCCGGTCACTGGGTGAACGAGGTCTTCTCAGCGCCGTCGACGCGGTCCTGGTCGCCCGTCCGCCGGTCTCCGACCACACCCGTCGACCCCCGGCCGCGGATCGGGCGCGACTTCGCGAGCAGCAGCGCGACACTGTCGTCGACGTGGTGACCCGCTACAACCCCGAGGCCGTCGTCTGCGTCGGCGTCCCGTTCGGCCACACCAGACCGCAGTGGATCCTTCCTCACGGCGGCCCGGTCACCGTCGACGGCGTGGAACGTCGCATCTTCGCCGACTACCGATAGCGGCCCTCTGCCAACTGCTGCGGGCGAGCGTCGTGCCGCCGGGCGAAAGCGGTTGCGGATCCCCTCAGCGGTCGGGATCGTGCTCGGATGCCTACCGGGACCGGGTGACCGGCATCGACGCGAGCGCCACAGTGCTCCGCCATGCCCACTCACGTGCCGGCCGAGCGCAGTTTCGCCTGCACGACCTGGAGCGGCCATTGGACTTCGCCGCCGATGCGTCCTTCGACGGGATCGTCTGCGCGCTGGTCATCGGTCATCTGACAAACCGGCGGCAGTTGCTCGCCGAGATGCGCCGGGTGCTACGTCCCGCCGGCTGGCTCGTCATCTCGACCACCCATCCGACGGCTGACTGGCGACACTTCGGCGGCTCCTACTACGACGATTCCTGGGTCGACCTGCCGCACGGGCCGGGCGCTCTCCACTTCCAGCGGATGACGGTGGAAACATTCCTCGGCGAACTCCTGGACGCCGGATTCCTACTGGAGAAGCTCGTCGAGCCACGGCCGCGCGCCGAACTCCGCACGGTCGACGAAGCCGCGTACACCCGTCTCACCGAACGGCCGTCCTTCCTCGCCGCACGACTGCGGTCCGGAGACTAGGGACGGGCGCTTGCACACCACGCCTGTCCGACCTTGCTGGCGCGGACCGCCCGGCGGGTGGTGAATCCAGTGGACCGGCATCGACGGTGGTTGGAAACTGCGGGGATGGAACCGACACAGACGGCGCTCATCGTGCCGATACCCGAGGCCGAGGAGGCGGTGGGCCGGTTCCGGGCCTCGCTGGACCCGGCCGCCGGGTGGGGGGTGCCAGCGCACGTGACCGTCCTCCACCCGTTCCTGCCCCCACAGGAGATCGATGAGCAGGTCTTGGCGGTGCTGCGCGACACCATTGCCGGGATACCGCGTTTCAACGTCGCGCTGACGCACGTTGGCTGGTTTGGTGACACGGTCGTCTGGCTTGCTCCGCAGCCAGCTCGCCCGTTCCGGGAACTTACGTCGGCGGTGTGGCAGCGCTTTCCCGAGGCACCCCCGTATGCCGGGGCGCACAGCGACGTGGTGCCACACCTGACCATCGGTCACGACGCCGCCAAGCCCACGCTGAGCCACGCCGCAGAAACCGTCTCCGCGCACCTGCCGATCACCGCAGCCATCGACAGAGTCCGGCTCATTGCCGGAACGCCCGACGTCAGCCCTTGGCGTACCGTCTGCGACTTCCCGCTGGGATGACTCCGGCTACCGGCCCGCTAATGGCCCGCCGACCCTCGCGAATCCGGTGGCCGGGTGACCGATGATGGTCGCGATGACGACACCACGAGGCGAACGCGATCAGGCCAGTCTTCAGCGGCGGCTGGACGTATTGAAGCTGCCGGTTGTGCCACTGGAACGCCATGGATTTCTGACGCCCTCGGACCGCGCGGATATGGAGCGCGAGCCTGAGGCGGTCGGCGTCGGGCCCGATGGTACGGCGTTCGCCGTCTGGTCAAACCGGATCGACTCCCGGCGCAAGCAGGTCACCTGGCATGTCGGTGGCAAGGGGATCCGGACTGTCGGTGCCATCGACGTGGAGACGGACCTTCGGGTGTCGTTCGTGCAGCCGCTGCGCATCGGCACAGACGGCGTGCGCCGCATCGGCGGGCAGTGCCGTCTCGTGCTACCTGATGGCGTCGAAGCACAGCGGCTCCGCTACACCTGCCGGAGCGGGCGACCTGCACGCCTTCACCCGAGGCACTTGGTACCGAACCAACATGGACGAGCTGCAGACTGTTGCGCTGAGTTCAACAGCGAACGCGGCGAGCGGGCATCACCCGGAACCACGGAAGCCCTGGCGGGACGTCTGTCCTGACCAGGGCTTCCGTACGTGGAGCGGGTGACGGGAATCGAACCCGCACTGTCAGCTTGGGAAGCTGATGTTCTGCCATTGAACTACACCCGCAAGCGGCACCACTGTACCCGAGTCGTCGGGCCTCTGCACCCAGGTACCCCCGCCGGCCGCAGGTGTCCGCGTACCGCTCCGCCCGGGTTGATCCACTCGACTTTCTGGAAGTCGGGGCATCCGGAGCGCTGGGACCCCGCGACTTTCTTGAAGTCGAGTTGATCACCGCAGGCGGCGGGCGCTGGACCGGCACGTACGCCCGGTGCCGGCTCCGTTACGACGGAGCCGGCACCGATGATCTTCCGGCGGTGGTCAGGCGGCCGTGCACTGGACGTCACGGCTGAGGCGGGTCGGGCGAGCCTGCGGGACGGCGAGCGGCGCTGCCACCGCCGACGGGGCGTTTGGGTCGAGCCAGACCCGAACGGCCGGCCGACTCGGCGCGAGGCCCGGAATGCCCGCGATGTGCTGCTCGCGGCGGGTGAGCATCGCCACGTCGACAGTGAACTCGAAGAGCCGCCAGTCGACCTGCGGCTCGGCCCGGGCGCTCTGCGCCAACTGGGCCACCCGGATCGGATCGTTCACCGGACGGGCGTGCCCCGCCACGTACGCCTCGTCGTCGCTCTCCTCCGCCGGGAACGAGTGCAGCGCGTAGCGGCCGTCACGTTCGAGGTCGCGACGCTTGGGCGAGTCGATGATGAAGCAGAACAGCCCCTCGGCGGTGATGACCGGGGAGACCGGATGGACGCGGGGCCCGCCGTCGGCACGGACAGTGGCCAGATAGCCGAAGCCCGGCCCGTATTGCTGGAGGAGAATGCGGATCCCGTCGGCGAGTCGGGGCTCGTCGGCGGCGAATTCGGACCAGGAAGCCATGTGGGCATTCTATCGAACAAATGTACGAGCAGCGACCTCGACGCGCTGGTCACCGGCACCGAATCCGGCCACTTTCGGCAACGCGGCTATGGTGGTCCGATGCTGCTCTCCGACCGCGACCTGGTCTCCGAGATCAAGGCCGGCACGCTGGGCCTGGAGCCGTTCGAGCCCACCCTGGTCCAACCCTCCAGCATCGACGTCCGACTCGACCGGCTGTTCCGGGTCTTCAACAACCATCTCTACACCCACATCGATCCCGCGATGCAGCAGGACGACCTGACCTCGGCGGTCGAGGTCCCCGACGGCGAGCCGTTCGTGCTGCACCCGGGGGAGTTCGTGCTCGCCTCGACGCTGGAGGTCATCTCGCTGGGTGACCAGCTCGCCGGCCGACTGGAGGGCAAGAGCTCCCTGGGCCGGCTCGGTCTGCTCACGCACTCCACCGCCGGCTTCATCGACCCGGGCTTCTCCGGTCACGTGACGCTGGAACTCTCGAACGTGGCGAACCTGCCGATCACCCTCTGGCCGGGCATGAAGATCGGGCAGCTCTGCATCTTCCGGCTCTCCTCGCCGGCCGAGCACCCGTACGGCTCGGTGGTCTACGGCTCGCGCTACCAGGGCCAGCGGGGGCCGACACCCAGCCGCGCCTGGCAGCACTGGCGCACCTGGCCAACCCGCTGAGGCCCACCCGCTAGAACCGAGACGACGAGGGCCCGCCGCGACGGATCGCGACGGGCCCTTCGAGCACTCACTGTCAGCCTGGACGGCCGT
Source organism: Micromonospora sp. NPDC048843 (assembly GCF_040649965.1). NCBI lineage: Bacteria > Bacillati > Actinomycetota > Actinomycetes > Micromonosporales > Micromonosporaceae > Micromonospora > Micromonospora sp. NPDC048843. The sequence continues at coordinate 1,723 of NZ_JBEZGJ010000101.1, read as the reverse complement.
AGCTGTGGATCGGGCCGTCGTCGACCTTCTTCATCTTGACCGGCTGACCGGCCTGCGAGGCGTGCACCACCCAGCCGCCGCCGACGTACATGCCGACGTGGTGGATGTCGCTGTAGTAGAAGACCAGATCGCCAGGGCGCAGGTCGCCCTTGCTGACGTCCTTGGTCACCCGGCTCTGCGCGGCGGCGTTGTGTGGCAGCGACACGCCGGCCTTCGCCCAGGCGGCCAGCATCAGCCCGGAGCAGTCGTACGAGTTCGGGCCCTCGGCACCCCAGACGTAGGGCTTGCCGATCTGCGCGCAGGCGAACTTGACTGCGGTGCCCGCGGCGCCGCCGGGGTAGCTACCCGGGCAGGGCGCCGGGCGCAGCGGACCGCCGCCGCCGTTGCCGTACACCTTGAGGCGCAGCTTCTGCAGGCGGTCGATCTCATCGTTGATCTGCTTCTTCTTCGCCGCCAGCTGAGCTTCCGTGCGGGTCAGCTGGGCCACCATCTCGTCCAGTGGCGCCTTCTGCGCGGCCAACTGGTCGCGCAGGTCGGCCACCTGGCGTACGTCCTTCTGCTGGTTGTGCGCGAAGCGGTCGAGCATTTCGAGCTGGCCGACCACCTCGCTGGGCGACCGGCTGCCCAGCACGGCGTTGACCGTCGAGACGTTCTCACCCTTGTAGGCGCGTACGGCCAGGGCGCTGACCTTGTCCATCGCGGCGTCGACCTGGCGCTCGAGCGGAGTGATCCGGGCGGCCAGCGCGTCGGCCTGCTTGCGCTTCGCGGCGAGGTCGGTGCGGGTGGCGTTGTGCCGTTCGATGATCGGTTCGAGCTTGTTCCAGTCGGCGTCGATCTGGCGCTCGATCTCGGCGACGGACGGATCGGCGTGGGCCGCCGTGGCACTGCCGGTCAGAACGACGGCGATGCCGGCCAGCGCGGCGAGTGCGGTGGTGAAGCGGGACCAGCGTGGGCGCGGCACTATCGACACCGGGCCGGCTGATGCCGACCGCTCGGACGACGGCCGCGGGGCATGGAGTGCCACCGGGGTTCCGTACTCCTTCTTCCTGACCGCCTACCGGGTTAGCTGACGGGTTCGGGCGGGAAGTCGGCGCCCTACCGCAGTGGCTGCGGATTCACCCCGAGGGACTTGGGTCCCCGGTTCGCTCGGAAACGACTCGGCGGTGTCGGTCCGTTACCGCCCGGGCTGGGCGGAGCTGCTGTCGGGCCGACGAATGACCAGAGTAGAGACGCTTGTTACCGATCCGCAACCCGTGCGGCAGTGACACTCCGTACGGATTGGAAGAGGTCACCGACAGTGCGTGAAGAATTCTTTCCATCGGCTTCGATAGATAGAAAGGTATTGACGTGACCTCCCGGACGGCGCGATGGTGACCTGACCTCACTTCGCGAGAATCTAGGGGGTTCGATGCACCATCCAACCCTGTCGACCGGCTGGCGCGCACTGCTCGCCGCCACAGTGGTCGCCGCCGCGACCACTGTGCCGCTCTCCGTCGGCCCGGCCGCCGCAGCGCCCACCACCGACCGCCAGCAGCAGTACGCCGCTGCGGCCAGCGAGTACGGCGTGCCGGCCGTCGTGCTGCTCGCCGTCTCCTACCTGGAGTCGCGCTGGGACACCAACGCCGGCACACCGAGCACCAGTGGCGGCTACGGCCCGATGCACCTGACCGACGCCCGGCACGTGACCGCCCTGCCCGGGCGCGGCCACCACGACGCCGGCGCC
>NZ_JBEZGJ010000100.1:0-26806 GCF_040649965.1 Micromonospora sp. NPDC048843 | reverse complement strand
TGGCGGAAGGACGACACACGGGACGGCTCGGCCCACCTGCCGCTGCGTCACTGCGTCACCCTGGTCGCCGGGCTGTCGCCGGGCAGACCTCCCGCGCTGCTGTCGGTCTCCACGGGCGGCAACGGGGTGGTCCCGAGGACGCCGCCGTCCCTGCCGTACGCGGTGAGAGTGGCCGCCTGGTCCGGTGGCACCCGGGTGGTGCCGGCGTTCGACGCGTCGAGGGCGACAGTGGCCGGGGGCGCGTCTCCGACCGTCACAGTGACGCGGGCCGCGTCCGGCGGGGCGATCACCCGCACCTCGCCCGTGGCGGGACGGGCACCGTCCTCGGTCCGGACCCGCCAGCCGATCGGTCGCTGGTCGGCGCCCTCGGCCGGCAACAGCAGCCGCAGGTCGGTCCACCAGCCGGTCCGATCGTCGCCGTGCATGGCGTACGCGATCACTCCCCCGCCAGCCGGCTGCACGGTGAGCAGCGCGCCGGCCTGGCCCTGCTCGCGGCCCGACCACCGCAGCCGAACCGTCGTGCCGACGGCCGGGAGGTGGCTGTCCTGCAATGCCGTACGGACGAAGTTGCGGAGATTGGCGTCGTCGAGCGGCGTACCTCGGTCGGGTTGGCGAGCGCCGCTGAGCAGGGTGTTCATCTCCGGCCCGGTCGGATCGATCCCCGCGTACGGGCCGCCGCCCAGACCGCCCTGGAAGTACACCCGGTCGCCGCGGCCGACCCGGACGACGGGTTCGTGCGGCAGGGGTTCGGGCGGCAGCACGGCGAGCCCGACCCCGCCGCCGTCCGCCCTGGCGATGTCCTGGTACTCCACAGTCCCCCTCGACGTGTATCGAGGTTCGCCACTGATCGTCACTGTGGATTCGGGCGGGCCGACGGCGACCGCGAACCCGGCCCGGTCGGGGTGGGCCTGCATCAGCGTCATCACCGGGACGTCGTCACCCTCACTGTGGCCGCCGTACCGCATCTGTTCGGCCCCGGCCCCGGCCGGACCCACGTACCAGACCAGTGCCTCCCTGGTCAGCAGGCCGAACCGCAGCGGCACCGCGACCAGCGCGACCCGGTGGCCCGGCTGGTCACTGCCGTAGATCAGACGGATCCGGTCACGATCGCCGATCTTCCAGGCACCCACCGGGGCGTCGATTCGCACCGGCGGATCGGCGCTGATCCGCGCTCGGAGCGTGTCCAGCCAGGCCCGGTCCCCGGCCAGCGCGCCCCGCGGTGGCGCGTCGAGCAGCGCCGTCGGTGTGGCGGCGACCGCGATGCCAGGTGCCCATCCGGGCAGCGGAACCACGTTGGTCTGGACCCCGACGAGCGCGACCCCGACCGCGGCGGCCAACGCGGTGCGGACCAGCCGCGTCCGCTGGTGCCGTCGCTCCCGGCGGACGAACCCGGGCCAGGGGTCCTCGGGTACGTCGACGCCGTGCGCGGCCTGCCGCAGCGCCGGGCTGAGCGTCGAATTGGCGAAGCTGCCGGTCATGCCAGTTCCTCCTCTAGCCGTGCCGGGGACTGAGCGGCGGGCGGGGCGAAGTCGCTCCGCAGCCGGGCCAACCCGCGCGACGCCTGGCTCTTCACCGCGCCGACGGAGCAGCCGAGGACCTTGGCGGTGTCCGCCTCGCTCAGATCCTCGAAGTAGCGCAGCACCAGCACCGCCTGCGTCCGGGGCGGTAATCGCCGCAACGCGGCGAGGAGTAGTTGGCGCTGCTCCACCTGCACGTACGCGTCATGCGCCGGCTGGCTGTCGGAGGTCAGCAGCGGCACCTCCAACGGCCGCCGCCGACGCCGCCAGGAGATCGCCGTGTTCACCATCGCCCGGCGTACGTAGACCTCGGGCGCGTCCCTGCGCAGCACCCGACCCCAGCGCCGATGGGTCTTCTCCAACGCCGACTGCGTCAGGTCCTCGGCTGTCCCCCGGTCACCGGTCAGCAGGTAGGCCGTTCGGAGCAGCGACCCCCACTGTCGTTGGACGAACAGCCGAAACTCTTCGTCGTCCTCGTGCCGACTCACGCCACCTCCAGGTCGCGTCCACCTCGCGTCTCAGTGCGGACGCAGAGTGAGACGCCACCTGCGGCCTCCGGGGTTGAGTGGAGGATCGCACGCCAGGCAGATCCGGGTCTGTCGGTGGCTACCCGGGTGGGGCGAAGATCTGGGCGCCGATCATGGTGAACGTGCCCACCGCCATGATGATCGACCCGAGCGCGGTGTGGACCGTCAGGGCCAGCACCAGCCCTACCAGCGCGACGCAGGCACCGACCACGAAGATGGCCCGCTGCCTCCGAGTCATCCGGAACCAGGTCCGTTCGCTCCTCCTCGCCATGCCAGCAGCGTTTCACGATTCACAGCACAACGCCGCGCTCGCAAGGTGTTCAAGCGGACGACTCAGTCCTCTGGTTGTTGACCCGTAGACGGCCCGTTTGACTCAGCCTGGCGCTCGGCCTGCCAGATGGCGTGTCCCTTGAGCAGGTATCCGATCCAGTAGACCGCGAAGAGGATCAGGAAGCAGGCAAAGAACACTCCCGAGATGATGCTCGCGAGAACGAACCCTTCCCTGCCGTCTGCCAACCCATGCGCCGCGAAGCCAACGAGGCCCAGGACAAAAAACATGACCATGTAGAGCGGCAGTGTCGAGCTGTCGGCTGGGTGGGGCGCGCGAGGCAACCACGGGGCGCGAGGCTCGTTGCTGATCACTTGACGAGTATCAGGGACGCGCTCGGCCAGAGCTACCGTCCGTCCCTACCGGACATGCGTCGACGCTGTCGTCCGATAGCACCACTCCCCTGCTCAATGGGGTTCGATCCGGGTCAGTCCGCCTCGATGCCGGCGGCTCGCAGGATCTGGCGGACCCGTTCGCGGCTGTAACCGGTCCGCTTCACGAGATCCACCTGCCGTGCGCCAGCCCGGTGCTCCGCAACCATGGCATGGTGCAGCTCGGCGCGGGCGTGGTCGACCCGGGCGCGGGCATCGGCCTTGATCTGGCGGGCGGCCTGCGCGGCTTGTTCCTCCGCCTGGGGTAGCGCCTCCTCGGCGGCCTTCAGCGCACGCATAGCCCCGTCGAGATCCACTTGGCCATCTTGTCCGGCACCTACCTAGGCCAAGCGCATCGGGGTTATCATTTGGCCAACTGCATGAGTTCAAAGCATTGGCCTATACAGATACCGTAAGTAGTTGGCACTGGTAGATGCGTCCCCCGGTTCGCGCTGCGAACGCTGACCGGGGGACTTGATCGCCCCAGGGAGGCGACCCATGACCAAACTACCTTTCGCGCTGGTCGACTGCGGAAAGCCTGCGGCCCTCCGAATCGAGGTCTACAGCCAAATCGGGACCGAGTCGTTGGACGGTGTGGCCTACGTCTGCTCCGCCCATCCGAGCGCGGCGACCGACGCCATCACGGCGGCCGGGTTCACCACTGCCCTGGCCCAGATCACACAAGACGTGGAACGGCGATGCGGGTTTGTGCACGTCTTCCCCACCGGGACGCTGGCGGCAGACGCCCGGCACCCCCGCTGGTGTGGCCGCGACGGGTGCGACCGAGGCAGGGAACACCGGTCCCGGATCTTGGACGTGGACACCAACCGACCCGAGACATCGGTCATCATCCTGGGGTTGGTGCAGACCACCCGTCCGACGGCCGAACCGATGGTGGTGATGACCGCGACTGACGGCACGGCGTCCAACCAGGTGGTGTTGTCCATCGGCCAAGCGCGCGTCCTGCGCTACCGTCTCGGCGAACTGGTCAACGCGGCCGAACGCGGCCGCACTACATAGTCATGAACGCAAGCGTGGAATCCCGCTCCGCACCGACCGGCGAGGTCGATGCGGAGCGGGACCGCTGACGGTCTAACCGTCAGAACCCCCATCAAAGGGCCGAGCACTTCCAGGTCTTGCCACCATCCTTCGAGTTGCACCACACGAGGACCTTGCCGAGGACCGGAAAGGTGAAAGTGAAGAGGTGGCCTCTGTTCTTCGAGTACACGACGCCGGACTTCTCGGCGATGTCGGCCAGCGCCCACCCGGGGTCCGGCCCGGCCACTGTCGCCACCCGGCGCATCGACTCGATGTCCTTGCCGTCGAGGAGCATCTTGATCTCGTCCGCCGAGGGCTCACGATCGCCGATCAGCGTGTCGACCGTGTCTGGGCCGTCGACGGCGACGCCCTTGGCCTTCTCGAAGGCAGCCTTCGTCCCACCGACCGTGGTAGCGCCGGCGAGGTCGAGGGTGAGGATCAGCTCGCCCGTCCGGCGCGACAACAGGCACTGCCAGATGGTCTTGCCCGAGGCGACGCACATGGTCAGGCACCACTCCCGGCCGTCGGGGGTGGACGAGGAGAAGAGCAGGGACGTCGGTGTCCCGCTGTCGCCGCTGCCGTCGTACGCGCCGTCGGCGAGGTCGGCCATGGTCGCGCCGAGGACGTCCCGGCTGCCCGGAATCGTGCCGACGACAGTGACACCGTCGACCTCCTTGCCGGCGGCGAGCGCCGCGAGTTGGTCACCGGTGAGGTTCCGCCCGCCGGTGTCGACGGCCAGCACCTTGTCCAGGTCGCCGACGGGTCGGCCGGTCAGGTCCTCGAACTGTTGGAGCATCGTGCCCGGGGCACCAGGGTGGTCGGTGATCGTCGTCCGGGCCTCCCCCTCGGCGGCCTGCGACGGGGCGTACGAAGCGGTCAGCCCGACGATCAGGGCGGTCGTGACGATGGTGGCGCGCCTGGTGATGTCCCGCAGAGTTGTCATCCTGTCCTCATCTCGGTGATCGGTGTCGGCGGGGTGGGACGGGCTACCACTGACACGTGATCACGTCGCCGAAGTCGTTGGGGGAACCCGCGTCGCAGTGGTCGTCGATCCACTCACCGATCTCGCCGATCGTGTCCACGATCCAGGCGAACACCGACTTGATCGCGCCCCAGATGCTGAAGTAGACGATTGTCGTCTCGGGTGTGCCGCCGGCCTCGTCGATGACGTCCTTCGTCGACATGGCGGCATGGGGCTTCTCGATGATGTCCAGCACCCGTACGCCGGTGTCGTCCTTGCCTGCCAGCAGCGCCGCGACCTGCTCCGGGGTCCGCTCCTTGCCGTCGTCGACGGCCACGATCGCGCGGTCGACCAGCACCTCCCGGCTGCCGCTGACGGCCTGGGCGATGCCAGCGATCTCGCCCACCGTGAGGTCGTTGCCGAGGGCGGGGCCGGTGAACCGCCGGACCGAGACGGCACCGGAAGGCTCGATCTGGATCTCGTTGGCCGTGATCATGTCGTCCGCCTCGAAGGGCGCCCAGGCGAACGTCCACTTCCCGCCGACGCAGCGGAAGGGGTCGTACTTCCGGCCCTCGGGCGCGGTCTCGGTACGGAGGATCTTGCCGCGCTCGTCGACGTGCTGGACCACGCAGTCGGCGCCCCTCTGCGGCGGCTTGTCGGTGTGGGCCACGGCGGCGGAGGACATGGCCAGCACCGTCCCGCTGACCACCCCGATCACCGCGAGGCGGTGTGCCAAACGACTCATCGAACGCTCCATTCCTGGTGCGGAAGAAACTGGTGTCCGAAGAGTGGCTGGCTGCGCTGAAGCGGCCCGGAAACGGCGCTGAAAGCGGAGTACGTCAGTGCAGCCGCGTGGCGTCGAGCTGGTCGAGGTCGGCGCGGATCGAGTCGGCGTCGGCATCGCCGAGTTCGTCGAGGATCGTCAGGGCCCGGCGCCACGCGCCACGGGTGGCGCCGAGGTCGCCGAGCGCCCGGTGGCTGCCGCCGAGATTGACGTACGTGCTGGCTTCGGCGTACCGGTCGTTGACCTGTGTGAAGAGTTCGAGGGCGTGCTCGTAGCACGCGATGGCGCGCCGGTCGTCCCCGAGCTGGTGGTGGGCGTGGCCGAGGCTGTCCCAGGTGTCGGCCTGCCCCTGGACGTCGTCCACCTCCTGCAACATCCGCAGCGCCTCGCCGCACGATTCAAGCGCGTGCTGGTAGTTGCCGAGCAGCGCTTCCTGCCAACCGACAGCGTTGAGGGTGTACCCCTGCCCGGCCCGGTTCCCGGTCCCCCGGAACAGGGTCAGCGCCCGCCGGGAATGGCGCAGCGCCTGCTGGTGCTGCCCCTGCCGCTCGGCCAGTTGACCAAGGTTCAGGCAGGTGTGCGCCCGTCCGGCGTCGTCACCGACCTCGGTGAACAGGTCGAGTGCGCGCCTCAGGTGGTCGTCGGCCTCGTCGTACCGTCGGAGCCGGGAGCAGGCGAGACCGAGGCTGCGGTGCGCGTGGCCCTGCCCCGCCTGATCCCCGATGCGGGACGCGGCGGCCAGCGCGATCTGTTGGGTGCCGAGCCAGTCCTGCCAGTGCCCCTGCCTGTGCAGGAAGCCGGCCATGGCCCAGGCGAGCCGCCACGCGTGTCCCTCGAACCCGGAGCGCGCCGCGAGCGGTACCGCGGCGAGCAGGACGGGGACCTCGGTGGTGAACCACGCCGCGGCGGCCGACCGGCTCCTGGGTCGCTCCGGCGTCACGCCCGCCGGGGGTGGCGGGAGGCTGATCGCGCTGAAATGCGGGTGCAGTGCCAGGTCGGCGGCGTGGGCGGTGTGCAGGCAGTGGTCGAGCAGCCGGTGGATGGCGGCCCGACGCTCGGCCGGCGACTCGGCCTCGTCGGCGAGGCCGGCCGCGTACGCGCGCAGCAGGTCGTGGAACGCGTAGCGCCCGTACGTGTGCTCGGTGAAGAGGTTCGCCCGGGTCAGCTCGGTGAGCAGGGGACCCGTCGCCTGCTCACCGACGCCGGCCAGGCTGGCCACGGCCGGGGCGGAGACGTCCGGGCCGGGATGCAGGCTCAGCAGCCGGAACAGCCGGGCCGCGGCTGGGCTGAGCGTCCGGCACGACCAGGAGAAGACCGCCCGTACGTCGGTGGCCTCGTCGCCTGCGCGGAAGGCGTCCAGGTCGCCCAGTTCGCCGGCGACGGCGGCCAACGAGAAGTGCCTGTTGGTGGCGGCTCTGGCGGCCACGATGGCCAGGGCGATGGGCAGCCGCGCGCACCGGTCGGCGATGGTGTCGGCCGCGGCGGGTTCGGCGGCGACCTGACGCTCCCCGAGACGGCGGACCAGCATGTCGCGGGCCTCGCCGGGGCTCAGCAGGTCGAGGGGCACGGGTTGGGCGCTCTCGGTGACGACCAGCGGAATGAGCTGGTCGCGGCTGGTGACGATGGCGAGGCAGTCCGGTGAGCCGGGCAGCAGCGGGCGGACCTGTTCCGCGTCGCGGGCGTTGTCCAGCACCACCAGCAGTCTCTTGCCCGCCACCGTCGTGCGGTACAAGCTCGCCATCGTGTCCGGGTCGCGGGGCATCCGGGCCACCGGAACGCCGAGCGCCTCCAGGAAGCCGTGCAGCGCTCGCGCCGGTTCGGTCGGTGTGGCCGCCGGGTCGAAGCCGCGCAGGTTGACGTACAGCTGCCCGTCGGGGAAGCGCTCGGCCACGCGGTGCGCCCAGTGCACGGCGAGAGCGGTCTTGCCGACGCCGGCGGTCCCGGACACCACGACGGCGCCGCCCCGGTCGACCAGCGCGTCGAGGGCCGCCAGCTCCGCGCCGCGTCCGGTGAACGTGGGTACGGGGGGAGGCAGCTGCGCCGCGACCCGCTGTGGTGCCGCCGCGGCCGGTGCGGCGATCGCGCTGTCCTGGCGCAGGATGGCGCACTCCAGGTCACGTAGCCGCGGACCCGGGTCGAGGCCGAGGTTCTCCCGCAGGTTGTCACGCAGCCGCCGGTACGTGGCGACCGCCTCCCCCTGGCGGCCGTCGCGGTAAAGGGCGAGCATCAGCTGCGCGTGCAGGTGCTCGTCGAAGGGGTGCTGTCGGACCAGCCGCTCCAACCCGGGAACGAGGCCGGCGTGCTCACCGACGGACAGCCGGGCCTCGGCGAGCGATCGCTCGGCCTCCAACCGTAGGCGCGCCAGGTGTTCCGCCTGCTCCTCAAGCCACGCCGACCCGGCCACGTCGGCCAGCGGTGGGCCCCGCCACAGTGCCACAGCGGCCGTCAGGTGCCTCACCTGCTCGTTACGGTCCGTCGAGCGCCGGGCCAGCTCGATGAGGCGCTCGGCGGCCTGGACATCAGTGGAGTCCGGCCCGGTGTCGAGCAGGTATCCGGGCTGGCGCGCCACTATCGACAGGGGCTCGCCGAGCACCCCGCGTAGGTACGAGACGTGGCGTTGCAACGTGTTCGCAGCGGTGGCCGGTAGCTGGTCGCCCCAGACCACGTCGATGAGCCGGTCGATGCTGACTACACGGCCGGCGTGCAGCGCCAACGTGGCCAGTACCGCCTTGCGGCGCACGCCGTTCACCGCCTGCGGGCTGCCGGCGACGACCACCTCCACCGGCCCGAGCAGCCTGACCCGCACGCCCGTACCAACCATCGAAATCACCGAATCAAACTAACGTCCCCAGCCCAGCAAACTCGATCTATTCGTCGCGTAATGGACACGATCCACCTCGCTCCTGCGGCGACACCAGCCGGGCAGCACGGCCGGGCCTCGGGAGCTAACCTCTAGCGCACCACTGAAGAGAGGGGCGCTGGTGAGCCATCGGCTGCGGCACGTCGCGCTGGTGCTGCTCGGTGCGGTGTTGCTGGGTACTGTCGGCCTGAGCCTTGGTGCGTGGTACGGCGGTCGCGGTGTCACGCCGCCCAGCGGCGACCAGGCGCAGAGCCTGGCGGCGCAGCTGCTTCCTGGAGCGGTGCCGGTCCACTCGGGTCGGGTCGCTCATGGCTACCGGTGGGGCGTCCATCTCGCTGCCGACGACCTGGGCTCGAGCCGGGACTCCTTCCAGTACGACGATGGTGACGACTGTGGGCTCTCCGAGCAGTTCCGGCGCAGCGCCCGGACGCAGGGGTGGCAGGGGCTCCACCGCGTCCCTGGCTACCTGTGCGACGGCTGGCGGGCCGAGCGCGACGGCCTGACGGTTGCGCTCGAATACTCTGCGAGCGGGACAGAGCTGACCATCGCACCGGCCGCGCCCGGCAAGTTCCTGCCCAGCACGCTCGCTGGCACCCTCGCCGGCGCCGCAGCCGGCGCGGCGCTGTTCGGGTGGGTGGCACGGCGACGTCGACCCGTACCCCTGCTGGTCTGCACCCTGGTGACGGTTGGCCTCCTCCCGGGCGCCGCCCTCACCTGGATGGTCCTGGGCCCGGGCATCGTCGTCGAGCCGGTCTGGCCCGTCTGGCCCGCTCTCGCTCCCCTGCTGGTGCCCCTGTGGCTCGTCCTCCTCCTGGTCGGCGTGTATGCCTTCCCGAAACGGGAGACCGAGACCGACAGCAGCTCTCGGGTCACGGTGGTGGTGGTGAGTGTCGCGTGCGCCCTGGCCCCCGTGGTGCTGGCCGCCGCGCTGCTTTTCATGTTCGTTGGAGCGCAGCCCAACCGTCCGACGGCCGGCGACCCCGTCGTGCCGTGGCCGACAGTCGATGGCCGGAATGTTCAACCGTCCCCGTCCCCCCGATAGGTGAGCGCAGTGACCACACGTGACGGCAAGGTGATTGCCGACCAGACCATCTCCGCCGACGGTTACTCGGCCGGGCTGAACCAGACCGAGGAACGCCCGTTCGGCGACGACGGCGGTGACGGCTGGGGCAGTGGGCTGCACTCCTGGATGTTCGACGACGCCGAGGAGAACCAGGCCGAGCTCGACCTGAGCAACACCGCCTCAGCGGTCATCATGGGCCGCAACATGTTCGGCCCCGTGCGCGGCGCATGGGATCGGCAGTGGAACGGCTGGTGGGGTGAGAACCCACCGTTCCACAAGCCGGTGTTCGTGCTCACCCACCACGCCCGGGAGCCGCAGCCGATGGCGGGCGACACCACCTTCCACTTCGTCACCGACGGGATCGAGTCGGCGCTCACGCAGGCACGCACGGCGGCCGGTGGCGGCGACATCTTGATCCACGGCGGCGCGACCACCATCAACCAGTACCTCGCCGCCGGTCTGGTCGACGAGCTGCGGCTGCACATCGTGCCGCTCACCCTCGGCGCCGGTGTGCGGCTGTTCGAGGGCGTCCCGCCGCTGAACCTCGAACAACTGACGGCGCGGGCGGCGAGCACGGTCCTGCACGTCACCTACCGCGTCCTCTCCTGAACCGACGGAGGATGCGTTGTCTGCAATCGCCTCACTGACAGTGGTCCCCAGGGACGGCATCACCGAGCTGGCCCGCCTGGCCCGCACATCGCCGTCGTCGTTCCACACGTACCTGGCCGAACACGGGAGCAAGACGCGGCAGGAGTACGACTGGTCCGGCTACTGCATGCTGTACGTCCTTACCTATCTGGAGGAGCGCGGCATCGACCTTGACCAGTCGGAGCTCAATGCCGAGTCGGAGGCCATCAACAGCGCGTACGGCCTGACCACGCTCATCACTCCAGCTCCGGGGTTACTGGATCAGCTCGACCCCGGCGCGCACCGCGAGGAGGAGTTGGCCGCCCACTTCACGGAGATGGGGGTGGACTTCGACGAGAGCGGCATGGCCGGTCTGGACACGTTGAGGCTGTTGCGCGAAACCATTTCCGACCTTCGCAGCGACCAGGTGTTGCTGATCAACATCGGCTGAGGCCGACTCATCCAGGCGGCGTCACCACAGCGCGAATGGGTTGGCGGGGCCCGGTCGTGGTGTGGCAAGGTGCTCGTCATGACTCAGCCCCGAAAGGTCCATGGCGCGTAGGTCACCTGGTGCGCTGCGCGCACTGTTGAAGTCGGCCGGGCGGAATGCGGGCAAGCTGCGCCCCATCGATGGTCTCTCGAACGGCGCGAACGCGGCGATCGCCAGGCTCGAAGGCACCCATCCGGGTTTCGTTGCAGTAGCGACAGCGCTGGCCGGTTACCGTCGCACCATTCGACGCTCGGGACGGTGGCTCGATCTAGGGGATGACTGTCCCTGTCCGGATTGCGATGTGTTGTACCAGCGAGACGTCCTGGGCGACGCGATGCGCCGACTGCCAACGGCAGCCTCCCGCGAGTTGCGGCGTGTCGTCGACCCGTTGGACGACGAGTTTCTCCGGAAGACGCTGCCCGACCCCCGAGCTGCCGAGCTGAGTCCGTGGCACGCGCAGGCGTGGTGGCGGCAACGGATCAGGGAACGGTGACGGCAGCAGGGGCTGGTACGGCAGCCGCAAGCCGGTTTGGTTCAAGCGACGGCGGGAACCCGCGGCACCGGAAGGCTCTTGGATGACCACCGTGGGCAGCCCTGCCCGCGGTGCGTGACCGGGTGCTCTCATCTTCGGGGGGGCTCATGCGCTGGTTCCGCGCGGCTCGCGACGCCTCCACGAAGGGCGCGACCAGATCCAGCAACCCGATCGGTGCGGAACGAGATCCGAAGCGGGCGGTGACCTTCAGCGACGCGGTCATCGCCATCGCCGTTACGCTGCTCGTCCTGGAGATCCAGCCGCCGGAGGACACCGAGCACCTGCTCCGCGGCCTCATCGAACTGTGGCCCTCGTACGTGGCGTACGCGATCACCTTCCTGCTGATCGGGCAGATGTGGGTGAACCACCACGTCATGTTCGACCACATCCGCTCCGCCGACCGCATGCTGCTCCTGCTCAACACCCTGCTGCTGATGGTGATCGCGTTCCTGCCGTTCGCCTCGTCCCTCCTGGCTCACGCGTTCGAGTCCGGCCACGGCAAGCGCACCGCACTCATCTTCTACGGGGCCACCTACGAGGTGGCCGCCATCCTCTTCAACGTGATCTGGGAGTACGCCAGGCACGGCCGTCGTCTGCTGACCTCTACCACCGACAATGACACCGCCCGGGCGATCAGCAGACGCTTCCGCCCCGCGCCGTTCTGGATCGCCGTCGGGACCGCTCTCGGCGCCCTTCATCCGGTCGTGGGCCTCGTGGTGGTCATCGCGTTCATCCCCTTCTACTGGCTGCCGATCAAAGGCGAGGTCGGGAGCATTCAGCGCACCCGCGCGCAGAGTCAGGGTGACTCGTAGCCCGATCTTCTCTTTCCCTGCCGGTTCGGGCACCGTTAGCCCGTGAGTGAGTACACCGCAGCGAACATCACGGTCCTGGACTTCGACGAGTCGGTCCGCCGTCGGCCAGGCATGTACTTCGGGGCCGATGCGCACCTGGCGACCAGCGTCCTGACCGCCGTCGTCATAGCGTCGCTCCACCCGGATCCCTCCTGACCTCCTACCGCTGGGTCCACGCCGCAGCCGCGGCCGTGAGCACCCACACCACGATCGAGACCTGGCAGGCAGGCCACGCCCGGCATCAGGACCTCGCCGGCCTACGCCCCGCCGGTCCAGTCCACGATTTCGACGCGCCAGGTGGCACCGGCACCAGACTGACCTACCACCTCGACCCGTCCTACTTCACGCCGTCCACCCTCAACGCCCCCACCCTCGACCTCCACGCCGAAGGCTGCTGCGACCTCCCTGGCCAGTTCCGCCTATGCGACAGCCGCCCTACCAGATCCTGACTGGGGCGTGGTGGACATCGACCGCTGTAGGGTGCGTGCCGTGGGATACACGGTGATGCCCTCAGGCCGTCTGAACCTCCCCGAGTCGGAGGACGCCGCTGCGGTCGCCGCTGTCCACGCCGCCCTGGCAGGACGAGGCGGCTGGTACAGGCCGGGTGAGTTTCCGTCGGATGGCACGCTGGTCGACCTGGGGGATCCGGCCAGGGCCACGATCGTCCGCGACGGTGACTGGATCGAGTTCGGGCACGACGACGAGGGCGACCCCAAGTGGTCGAACCAGACAACGGCCTTCTACGTCGCGATCGCGCCGTTCGTTCGCTCGGGAACCGTCCAGATCGAGGGCGAGGACGGCGCCCGCTGGTCGTACACCTACGCGAACGGGCAGATCACCCAGCAGGGTTGGAATGGTTGGGACGGGTCCATCGAGCCGTTCGGCGAGTATGTGGACCACCCGTAAGCGCTGTCACTCACCGGCCGTGAGGACGTCGGGAAGCGGGACCTCCTCGCCGGGCAGCCTCCCAGACCGGCCGCTGGGGCTCGTCGTTGTGCACGACGACGTCGGCGTGCCGTGTCGGGCGCGCCGTCGCGAAGTAGAGCTGCTGCGAGGGGATGTAGCGCTCGCGCCAGCGTCGCTCGATGTGTGCCCGAGTTGACACCCGGCCCTCTCGGATCACGGCACGGTCCACTGTCTTCTCCAGTGCCGTCGACACGAAGATGCGCAGGTCCCACCGGTCAACCAGTTCCGGGCGCAGGAGAAAGACGCCGTCGAAGACGAGCACGGCGTCGGTGGGGGCGGCTGCGACCGGCGGGGACAGCACGGCATCCGTAGTTCGGTCGTAGACAGCGGGTTGGAAGCGTCGGTCTCCGTCCGGGCCGAGCGGACCGAGCAGAACCCTGTTCAGCGCGTCGTAGTCGTGAGTGTCGTAGTAGCAGCCTTCGGCCGAGTACTCGCCGCGCTGATAGCGCTGAGCCCGGGGAAAGAGGAAATCGTCGATCGTGGCGCGGATGACGTGGCGGCCCTGTTCACGCAGGACGGCGGCCAACTCGTCGGCGAGGGTGGTCTTGCCGGCGGCGGGCGGCCCGTCGACGGCCACCCGCGTCGGGTGGGTGACGGTGACGGTGACGGAGTCAACCGCCTCGGCCAAGCGCCCGAGCAGCTCGGCGCGGGTGCCTCGAAACATGTCCTGCCCCTCCACCACGTCACCTCTCGCCGGCCTGGGCCGGATTCGCACCCCCATCGAAGTCGGTCACATCACGTAGGGCCTTCCGATGGTCGCACGGTTCCTGGCGCACCTCCGCCCGCCGCTTGTCGTCTGCGGACACCTTGTTGCCCTGGTGTTGCTCGTCCTCGACGCGCCCGCACCCGACTCAGCCTCGGCGGCGCCTCCCAGTGCATGGAGGTGCTGTTCGGTCCCTGCGCCACCGCTGGCGACGCTGACGACGTCGCCCGCCGCTGACCCGCATGGCCGACACAATCGGATTGACCCAGCACTAGCGCGGGCTACGCAATCCGATCGCCGACTTCCTCATCGACCGCCGCAAGCCCGGCCCACGGTGGTCTAGCGGCGGAAAACCCTTCCTGCACCTCTCACCGTTCCCCACCGTCCGTGAACCTCTCACGGACTGGACGCGGACCGTTCCATTGGCGCGAGGGCTTGAAGCGACAGCTTGAGAACTGTCGATATCGGGTTGTAGCGTTCTGCCAGTGGAACGGCTAGTGGACCGGCACCGTGATCTCGCCGGGTGGTTGGTGACGCCGCTGTTCACCCTGGTGGCGGCCCCCGTGTTGGCCTGCTTCGTCGGGGTGTTGGGAAGCCTCGGTGACCACAACGGCCCGCCAGCGCTGTGCAAGAAGGCCATCGCTGAAAACATGTGCGAGGAGACCAGCCTCGGTGTGGTCGGCGTACATGTGGTCATCTCAGGCGCCATGTGGTTGCTGCTCTGGGTCATCCCGTGGTGGCGAGGTCTTCGCACGGTGCGCGTTCTGCTGGCCGTCGCTGCGACCGTCGTTCTCGTACTCCTACCAGTGCGGATGTTCGACTGGTTCTGACCAACCTGACAATCGCGCGTCGCCGATGGCTGATCATCCGCGTGCTGGCCTACGGCGGGCTGCGCCGCTGGCGGTGATGCACGGCCGGCAGCAGAGCCAAGTGCCGCTTGGACCCCTCATGACCGCTGGGCGTCACGGTTACTGGCCCGTGGATGGCCCGCCGGCCCCTCTGGACCGGGTGGTCGATGCGTGCCACCGTGGTCATGATCGGGCGATGGAACCTCTCACGCTGCGCCGCCGGTTCCGCCCTTGGCGCTACGGCATCAGCCACTCGACACTGCTGCTGCACGCTCACGCCGACAGCAGCCACGACGAGCACCTCAACGTCCTATTCGAAGACGTCCGCGCCGTGAAGCTCTGCCCGTCCTACCACCCGTTGATTCTCCAATCCGCAGAACATGACACCCGCGCCAACATCCTTGCCTTCGCCCGGATACCCGAACGCCACCAGGCCCGGTACCTCTGCCTCACTCTGCCCACCGCGGACACTGAACCGGGGTTCATCGCCTGCGCACGGGTCACCGTCCTGGCAAACACCGCCACCGACCCCGGCGACGCATACACCTGGAACGAGCACTCCCGGCTACTGCATCAGCTCAGAGAACCAAGTCCCGCGTAATAAGCGACAGCACGCTGGGAAGCGCTGGGGCGCCCTGCAGGGTGGTGGCAAAGCGGGTGAGGGCTAGCGAGTCGGGTCGGTGACGAGCAGGGGCGAGCGCTCGGCCAGCTCGCTCAGTATCTCGGCCGTCGTGGTGGCCTTCATGCGGTCCAGTTCGTCGACGGTGATCCCGACGACGGTCAGGAACCGCGCTGAGCCATGCGGGGAGTCGATGGGCGGCAGTTCAGGGTCGGCAGCGAAGGCTAGTGCGCGGAGCCGGGTGGTCGCCTGGCCCGTGATCGGGCCGCCCGGGTCCATGCGATGGCCCTCGGTGAAGGGTCTACCGCTGGTGAGCACGTAGTCGACCAGTCGTTCAAGCAGGCGCATGGACCACGCGGGAGGTTGGTCGGCGTCCATGGGTACGCGCATCGTCAGCTCGTATCCCCAGCCGCTGACGTCCGGCTCATCGCTGTTCTTGGAGAACAGCTCGGTCATCCCGAACGTAACCAGCAACCAGTGGCCGGTGGATCGGTACGCGCTCAAGCCGTAGAGGCCCTGCCCCGGGAGGTTGTTCGTCCCCCAGTGCAGTGGATTCTGATCACCAACCCTGGTTGCCACTGCCGCCTCAATTGCGGCCCAGCCCGGAGCCTCGTCTACAACGTCGACCATGAGTTCCCTCGCCACAGCTTCGCTACCTCGATTATCTGGCGCAGCCAGGCTAGATCAACTGTCAAGCATGTGGTGGCCAGGATCGGTGTCCGGCCAGAAGAGGATGCCTGCGTCGATCAGTAGAGCCACCGGTCGAGCACTCCGGGCCAGAAGTGGGTCGTATGGTCGCCGTCCCCGAACGCGGGCGGGTCAAGGGCCTTGATCCGCTCCAACAGGTCGGCGAGCTCCGCGAGTGCTTCTTCTTCGGCCTGTCCGTCTTCGTCCCAGCGGTCGATGACGGTCGAGCCGGTCAGCCAGCTACCAACCAGGTGCAGCGAACACAGCCAGTGGGTGATCGTTGAGTTGACGAACCCGGTGCCGCCGTCCGACGACCAGATCTGCACCTCACCGGTCCCCGGCGCGGCACCGTACACCCAGTCCAGGTCATCGGCGTTCGCCAACCGGTACATCGTCGGCTCTGCGTGGAACGACACCGCACTCACGAGGTCATCGATCAGCGGTACGCCAGAGGAGACCAGCGCGGCCTTCTGCGGCTCGGGAAGCCGCCACGTCGCCACGTCCAGCTCGCTAGCACGCACCACCCGCCCAGGACCGGCCCAGGCCGTGACCGCCTCGAACGCGGGAGGCAACGGAAGATCATCAATGGGCACGCCAATGAGGGTAGTCCGGCCACGGTTCCAAGCCAGTGTTCGTTGTAGTGGCCAGGCATCCGATCATTGACAGATTCGTGCGTCCACGCCCGAGGGCCTGCTGCTCTAGTTCGGTGGAGCCTGTCGCACTTCAACTGGCGGAGATCTGTCGCGCATCTCTTGTTGGACGACAGCGGGTTCCGTCAAGACTTGCGAGATCTCGATGGCCCTCGCTAGGAACCGCGGATGTGCACGGCACCGCACCGCACCGCAGCCTGCGACCGCCGTACGACGTGAAATCTGGAACGGACGCGCAATGTCAGCCTTGCTCGGCGTTGCTAGCGTCGGGGCGACGTCCGGAGGGCCGGACGGGAAGGACGACGCGGTGGCCAGCAGCGGAAGTACGGCGGCCTTGGCGAATCGGCGTGCTCGCGCGCCGATGGTCGTGATCGGCAGCGTCGTCGCGTTGGCCGCCCTCATCGCGCTGGGGTACCGGCTGGGTACCGACCCGCGGGTCGAGCACGGAGAGGTCGTCATCCTCGTGGCGCTGGCTTCGGGAGCCCTTCTGGTGCTGTCCTGGCTCGTCCGCCTTTTGCAGTGGTGGGGTGCCGCTCGTGCTCCCGCGAAGCGCGTCATGGTGACCGCGCATCTGGCGCAGTCGCCGCAGCCGGGAAGTGCGGGGCGGGTCACCGCTGCGGCGGGCGCCGTGAGCGCCGCCGGCGGGATCGACGCCAGTCCCAAGGGATACGCCGTGTGGCTGACGGTGAACGGCCGGGACGGCCGTGTCCTGCACCAACGCGTCGTCTGGGAACCGTGGTTGCGCGAGCTGACCAGGCCGCGTCAGGCCACGGTCCGGCACGGGTCCGGCGTCAGCGTAGTCGACGTGGCCGGGTACGGGCGGCTCTGGCCGGCGAGTTTCACGCTTCGCCGTCGTCCCTACGGAGTCAGACTCATTCCGTTCCGCAAGGCCCGGAGGCTGCCGAAGGAGAACAGCCTCTCGCACGGCCGTCTGGTCTACCTCTTTCTCCTGCCCGTCCTGCCCTGCCTGCCCGGCGCCGTCTTCCAGGGTACGTGGGCGCTGCTCGGGTGGTGGGCGGCGTACGTCGTCGCCTCGATGGCCGCCGTCGGAGCCTGGTTCGGCATCATCCCGCCCGGCGTGCTTCCGGGAGCAGCCCGTCGGGGCCGCGCCCCGACGACCTCGTGACCACTGACGCGATCGAGCGGACAGGCGGCGACCTCGGCCAGCTCCGTGAGGCGGGGCGGCGGGCCGTGCGGCTGCGGGCTCAGTGCGCCAGCGGGATGAGCGCCGCGCGACCAAGATCGCACGAGATCGGACTGCGGGTGTCGGTCCGGACCTCGATGCGGTGCGTCCGGGTCGTCGACAGCGCCGCTGACCAGGGAAAACGGCTGGTGGGGCGGGCGGGGCTCGAACCCGCGAC
This sequence comes from Micromonospora sp. NPDC048843, assembly GCF_040649965.1. Lineage (NCBI taxonomy): Bacteria > Bacillati > Actinomycetota > Actinomycetes > Micromonosporales > Micromonosporaceae > Micromonospora > Micromonospora sp. NPDC048843. The sequence goes on along the minus strand of NZ_JBEZGJ010000100.1, from coordinate 9,023 downwards.
CGAGGGATTATGAGTCCCCTGCTCTAACCGGCTGAGCTACCGCCCCCGATGCCGCGCCGGATCGTATCCTGCCCGGTGGATCACGGGCCAGGGGCGATCAGGCTCCACCTCATCACTGCCGTCGTCGTCTCAGCAGCACGATGGGCAACGCGAGGATAACAGTGAGCACCCACCCGACAGCGATGACGCCCCACCACAATGCCTCGTCCGGCTCGGTGTCGTCGGCGAGGGTGCCGATGGTCAGCATCAGGCAGAGGCCGCCCATCAGCAGGGTGCCGAGTCCGCTGAGCACCATGACCGGGACCTCCCACCAGGAACGTCCGGGGAACTTGACTTCTCGGACGATGGGCCGGGGCTGCGGGATCTGGTCGGGGGTACGGGCCGGCATGGCGACGTGCCGGTCGGACGGCACCCCGGCGTCGATGGCCGGGATCGTCAGTGCGGGCAAATCGAGCATTGTCGGCTCGATGTGCAGCACGATGGCGTCCGCGCCGACCAACTGTCGCGCGCCGTCGGGCCAGGCGAGCATGACAGAGCAGTCGTCGTAGCGGACGGTCAGCGGCCCCTCCGACCGCAGGTAGCTCACCCCGTCGGCGCCGACGCGGAGCCCGCCGGCACCCTCCTTCGCCCGGTACGTCGCGCCCTCCACGGTGTCGGCGGAGTGGGTGGGTGCGGCGACGAAGCCGGCCCAGTCGGCGGTGTGCCCGCCCGGCACCAACAGCAGCGCCGACGCCGTCATTTCTCCGGCCACGTCGTGCAGGTCGGTGAGGCTGACGGCCTTCAGTTCGGCCCGGTGCTCGTCGATGCTGAGGTTCGGCTGCCCCGTCAGCAGGTTGAGGGCGTACGACGGCAACCGCGCGGCGTCCACCTCCGCGGTGGCGAGGACGTCCTCCCGTTTGGCGACTGTCGCATCGAGGTCGGCCTGCTCGATCCGCCCGACCCGCATCTTGGCCAGTACGTCGATGAAGCCACCCAGCACGGCGTCCTGCTTCTCCGCCAGCGCGTCGGCGAGCGCCCGCAGGGTGGCGTACCCGTCGCCGCGCGGCTCGTACGCGGTGGTAGTGGTGTAGGACAGGCCGGCTTCCTGACGGAGCGACCGGTACAGCTCGCGCTCCAGGACACCGGCGAAGGTGCTGGCGGCGGTGCTGCGACGTACCACCGAATCGAGCACGACGCCGCGGGCGCCGTTGACGAAGTACGCAGGGGTCTGCGGCAGCGCCGACGATGCCACAGGCACCGGCTGCCGGACCCCGCTGGGCAGGGCTAGCCGCAGCCCGGCGGGCACGCGGTCACCGGCGATCCAGAGCACCGCGTTCTCCCGGGTGAACCATCGAGCGGCCCATTCGCGCAGGTCGTCGGCGGTAAGCGCGCTCAGCCCCCACTCGGGGTAGCTGCTCAGACCGAAGTCGCGGGCTCCGTGGCGCCACAGCGGGATCTCGTCGACGGCGGCGGCACCTCGGCTGCTCCACTCGGTGCGCAGGATCTCCTTCTCGACTGCCAGCCGCGCGACCGGCAGATCGGAGAGGTTCCCGCAGACGGCGGTGAGGAACGCCGCGATGTCCGTCTCGGAGCCCTGGGTGTGGAACGTGGTGAACACGGGGGCGGTCGCGCCGTTGACGTGGTAATCGGTGAGACCGAGCGGTGCGAGCGCGAGGTGCTCGATGAGATGGGTGATGCCGGCTCGGGCGAGCGTCTCGTCGGCGGTGCCGACCCGGAAGGTCAAACCGGCGTGCATCGGCCCGCCGGTGGGGGCGAGCAGCGTGGGCACCCCGTCCACGTCCAAGTGCTGGATCATGACTTGTCACCCTTCGCGTACGCCGCCGAGCGGTACTTGGTGAATCCTTCGGCGTAGTCCACGTAGGCCCAGGGGTAGGTGGTGCCACGGTTGCCGAGGACGGTGAACTGGCTCGCGGCGGCTGACCACTGCCCGGTGAGGCTGAACATCAGTGCGAACAGCGAACGGACCCCGACCCAGCCGGGCCTGTCGACGTAGTCCGGGTGCAGCACGGAACGCTGCGCGGCCCGCAGGACGTCGTCGGCAACCGGCGTGCTGCGCAGGTAGTCCGCCCACTCCTGGTCGCTGTCGGCGTCGAGCCAGCGTTCCAGGTGCGCCCCGGCGATCAGCACGGCGTTGGGCGCGCCGTCAGGTGCGGCCTCGGCGCACTCTCGGGCGAACGCGAAGGCTCGGTCCCAGTCACCGCTCCACTTCGGGCACAGCTGCTGAAGCAGGCTCGCCTGTGCGGGCAAATGGTGGGGATGGTGGTGGGCGAGCCGGTCGTAGCGGCGGCGCGCCTCGTTCTGGCCCAGCTGCAGGCCCCGGGCGACGTTGATACGTTCGGTCCACGCGGCCGCGTCGTCGGGGTATCGGGCGGTGACGTCGATGAGCACCTGCTCGGCGCGACGCAGGTGCTCGTGGAAGCCGCCGAACTGCGACCTGCTCACGTACTGAGCCCGGGCCCCGCTGCGGATCCGCCATCCCGCGCAGACGAGGTGGGTGCCGAGCAGGGCGCCCGCGAGCTGATCGGTCGGATCCTCGTCGTACACGCGGCGCAGGAACGCGTCAGCGTCGACGTGGTCACCGGCTTCCCGGACGAGCAGTGTTCGGCCGTCGTGGTCGCGGTCGGCGAGCAGCGAGCGGACGGCGGGCCAGTCGGCGGCATCGAGCGCCTTGCGCAGGTCCTCGACCTCGGGGTACGCGGCACCGGCGTCGAAGGTGGGGGCCGGTAGGGGGGCGGGCATGGCGGCGATCATAGGTGATCAACTACGACGGCGGTGCCCTCATGTGCGGCGGGTGTCAGCCGGCGCGCAGCTCGTCCAGCACGGCGTCGGCGGCGCGCCAGCCGCTGGTGAGAGCGCCCTGGATCGATGGGCTGTCCCGGTGGTCACCGGCTACGAACAGGCCCTCCCCCAGCGCCACCGGCTTGCGCAGCCGTCCCTGCGGCGGTGGCGCGGCGGGTAGCGCCTCGGGGACGGCCACAGTGGTGAGGTGGGTCCAGTCGGCGGTGGAGCGGCCGTACAGCCGGGTCAACTCGGCCCGGATGGTCGGCTCGGGTGGGGCCGTCGGGCCGACCACCGAGGTGGCGATGAGGTGCCGTCCGGCGGGCGCGTACGTCGCGGCGGCGTTGCTGAGCACCACAGTGTTGGCGACGAGTTCGCGTCGGTCGCCGTCGACGAGCAGGATCGGTTCGGTGAGCGGCGGCTCGGGAGCGCTGTGGTAGTAGGTGGTGTAGCTGTGCATGCGTACCGTCGCCAGGGCCGGCAGCAGCGCGGCCGCGGCGGGCGGGTCGACGGCGACCACGACGGCCCGGCAGCGGATGTCGCCGGCCTGGGTGCGGACCCGGCCGGGGGCGACCTCCGCGACCGGGGTGTCCAGGTCGAGGAGGTCGGCCGGCAGCGGCGCGGCGATGGCCCGGGGCAGCGCGGCCATCCCTTCGGCGGGCAGGCCGATCCGGCCGCGGGCGAAGGAACGCAGCACCATCGCCAGCACGTGACTGGAGGTGGAGAGTTCCCGGTCGATGAACACACCGGACAGGAACGGTCGCAGCAGCTCCTCGATGATGGCGTCGGACAGGCCGGCGCGGCGCAGCGCCGTCTCGCTGCTGGTTTCCGGGGCGGCAAGGAGCCGGGACGCGGGGAGTGTGGCGCAGCCGGTGGCGAGCGCGGCGAAGCGCAGCCGGTCGAGCAGGGAGCCGACCCCGGCGAGCGCCGTGCCGGGCCCGCCGGTCGGTTCGCGCAGCGGGTTGACCAGGCGCAGCAGCCTGTCGCCCTTGCGGACCAGCACACCGGAGGTGAAGTAGCCGAGGTCGAGCTGGCCGGTGTCGAGCAGCGTGCCGAGCCGGGGATAGGCGGTGTTGAGCACCTGGAAGCCCCTGTCGATGAGGTGACCGTCGACAACGTCGGTGGCGACCCGGCCGCCGAGCCGACCTTCGGCCTCCACCAGCCGCCAGGGCACGCCGGCGCGGTGCAACCGGCGGGCGGCGGCGAGGCCGGCCAGGCCGCCGCCGACGATGACCACATCGGTTTCAGCCAGCACCGCGCGCCTCCCGCTCACCGTTCGCCCGGGACAACCGGCCCGGCCACCAGATCTTCGGCCCGATGTCGTACGCGAGTGCGGGCACCAGCAACGACCGGACGATGATGGTGTCGATCAGTACCCCGATCGCGACAGCCGTACCCAACTCGACGAGCACCACCAGTGGCAGGACGGCGAGGGCGGAGAACGTCGCGGCGAGCACGATGCCGGCGGAGGTGATCACCCCGCCGGTGACGGCGAGGCCGGCGAGCACTCCGGCGCGGGTGCCGCGCTTGACCGACTCCTCGCGGACGCGGCTCATCAGGAAGATGTTGTAGTCGATGCCGAGCGCGACCAGGAAGACGAACGCGAACAGCGGGAACGACGAGTCCACGCCGGGGAAGTCGAAGACGTGGCGGAACAGCAGCGCGCACAGGCCGAGGGTCGCCGCGAAGCTGAGCAGAACCGTGGCGATCAGCAGCAGCGGGGCGAGCAGTGCGCGCAGCAGCAGGGCCAGGATGACAGCGATGACCACCAGCACCACCGGGATGATGACGTTCTGGTCGCGCTTCGCGGCGTCCGAGGTGTCCACGTTGATCGCTGTGAAGCCGCCGACCACAGCGTCCGCGCCGGGCACCTGGTGTACGGCCACCCGCAGCTCGCGGATGGTCCGCTCGGCGCCGTCGCTGTCGGGTGGGTCGGCCAGGGTCCCCTCCAGTTGCACCCGTCCGTCGACGACCTTCGGGGCGGCGTTCTCCTCGGGTGGACCGGTCTGCGGGCCGGCCGGAAGGGGACGGACGTCGGCAATCCCGCGCACGTCCTTCGCCACCTGGGCGACCTGTCGGGCGGTCTGCTCGGTGGTGAAGATGGTGGCCGGGCTGCCGGTGCCGGCCGGGTAGTGCCGGGCGATCACCTCCTGGCCGTCGACCGAGTCGGTGCGCTGGGTGAACAGGTCGGACTGGCCGAGCGTGGTGGCGCCGAGCTGGGTGAGGCCGAGGGTCAGCAGGGCCAGCACGACGGCGGTGCTCAGCCAGATCGGCCGGGCGTGCCGGGCCACGAAGCCGGCGACCCGGCTCCAGATGCCGTGTTCGGCCCGCGGGTCGGTCTGATCGGCTCGGGGCCGTCGGGGCCAGAACGCCCACCGCCCGCCGAGCACCAGCAGCGCGGGTAGGAAGGTGAGCATCACCAGCAGGGTGGCGGCGATGCCGATGGCGGCGACCGGCCCGAGTGCCCGGTTGGAGTTGAGGCTGGACAGCAGCAGGCAGAGCAGGCTGACGATGACGGTGCCACCGGAGGCGATGATGGCCGGTGCGGCGCCCTTCCAGGCGGTCTTCATGGCGTCCCACGGGCGGTCGTGCCGGTGCAGTTCCTCCCGGTAGCGGGCGATCAGCAGCAGCGCGTAGTCGGTGCCGGCGCCGAAGACCAGCACTGTGAGGATGCCCTGGGCCTGCCCGTTGAGCTTGACCACGTCCGCGTCGGCGAGCAGGTAGACGAAGACCGAGGCGAGGGCGTACGACATCCCGGCGGCGAGCAGCGGGAAGATCCAGAGGACTGGGCTGCGGTAGACGATCAGCAGGATCACCAGCACCACGACCAGGGTGACCAGCAGCAGTGGTCCGTCGATGGCGGAGAAGACCTCGATCAGGTCGGCGAGCAGGCCGGCCGGGCCGGAGACGTCCACTGTGAGGCCGTCGCGGTCACCGCCGGTGATGTCGCGCAGTTTCTCGACGACTGTGCCGATCTCCTCGCCCTCGGCGTCGTCCACCGGTACGACGACCTGGAGTGCCTGGCCGTCGTCGCTCGGAATGGGCGGGGGCAGTGGGGTGACCACGCCGGGAATCTGGGCGAACCGGGCGGCGTCGGCGCTCACCCGTTGCCGGTCCGCGTCGGTGATCCCGGAGGGCCGCTCGTAGACGACCAGAGCCGGGATGGTCTGCCGGTCGACGAACTCGCCGGCGAGGTCCTGGGCGCGGGTCGCCTCGGCGTCGGTGGGCAGGAAGGCGGCGTTGTCGTTGGTGGCGACCTCGCTGAGGCGCCCCGCGTACGGGCCGGACACGCCGCCGATCACCAACCAGGCCAGCACGACCGCCACCGCGATCAGCGTGGCCTTGCCGCCTCGTCCGGACATCCGCACTCACCCCAAGGATCGACGCATCAATCGACGCAGCGGTAGCCTCAGTCGACATCGACCATCCTGCCGGGCAAGCAGGTCGAGGGTGGGTGAAACCAGGTCACACACACGAAAACGCCCGCCGGCCGCGTGGCTGACGGGCGTACGTGGGAAAGCTCCCCCGATTGGACTCGAACCAATAACCTGCCGGTTAACAGCCGGCTGCTCTGCCAATTGAGCTACAGGGGATCGTGCTCCGCCCGACTTCGGATCTCTCCGACGCCTTGCGACGGGACAAGAGTACAGGACATCCCCCGGCGGCGGTCCAGTGGGTTGCCTCCCCGCCGCCGCATTGACAATAGGGGTAAATCGCCATCCCGGCACAACAATGCTTGAGCGGAGAGCAGGATGGGTAGTTAGCTGCGGACAGAGGACGCAGGCGCGAACAGGTCGCCTTCCGACGGGGCAACTCGCCGGGGTGACGGCGCGTCAGGTACGGAAGGAGCCGCCATGCGCGGAAAGATCATGTTTCTTGGCGGGCTGGCTGCGGGATTCGTCCTGGGCGCCCGTGCCGGCCGGGAAAAGTACGAAGAGCTAGTGGTCCGGGGCCGCAAGGTGCTCGACCACCCGACCGTCCAGGAGGCGGCCGGGGTCGCGCAGGCCCAGGCCAACAAGCTCTACAGCGAGGGCAAGGACAAGCTCGGCCAGACCAAACTGGGCGAGAAGCTGGGCACCACCAACGGCAGCACCGGCAAGCAGGAGCTGACCGCCGCCGACGACGCGTTCGCCGGCACGCCCGCCACTGTGGGCGCCAAGGCGGGCACCAGCACGGTCGGCACGACCTCTGGGTCGCCGTCGTCCACGAACCCCCGCACCAAGCCGTCCGGCTCGGGCACGAACGCCAGCACGCTCTGACCAATCGCACGTCGACGGGCCGGTCGCCGCAGGGCGACCGGCCCGTGGTCTGTCCGACGTGCGGTCAGTCCTTGCTGCTGAACGCCGCGTCGAAGGCGGCGCTCGGTGCGTCGAAGGCGAGCCGGCGGACGAACTGCAACGCCTCAGGGGCGCCGACCAGCCGGTCCATTCCGGCGTCTTCCCACTCGACCGAGATCGGGCCGGTGTAGCCGATCGCGTTCAACGCACGGAAGCAGTCCTCCCAGGGCACGTCGCCGTGGCCGGTGGAGACGAAGTCCCAACCGCGCCGCAGGTCGGCCCAGGGCAGGTGCGAGGCGAGCCGGCCACGCCGGCCATCGCCGGTACGCACCTTCGCGTCCTTGCAGTCCACGTGGTAGATCCGGTCGGCGAAGTCGAAGATGAAGTTCACCGGGTCCAGCTCCTGCCACACGAAGTGCGACGGGTCCCAGTTCAGCCCGAACGCGGGCCGGTTGCCGATCGCCTCCAGCGTCCGCTTCGTCGTCCAGTAGTCGTACGCGATCTCGCTGGGGTGCACCTCGTGCGCGAACCGGACTCCCACCTCGTCGAACACGTCGAGGATGGGGTTCCAGCGGTCGGCGAAGTCCTGGTAGCCGCGCTCGATCATCGACGGCGGCACCGGCGGGAACATCGCGAGGGTGTGCCAGATCGACGAACCGGTGAAGCCGACGACGGTCTTCACCCCGAGCTTCGCCGCCGCCCGCGCGGTGTCCTTGATCTCCTCGGCGGCCCGCTGACGAACCCCCTCGGGCTCCCCGTCGCCCCAGATGCGGCCGGGCAGGATGTCCTGGTGCCGCTCGTCGATCGGGTGGTCGCAGACCGCCTGACCAACCAGGTGGTTGGAGATCGTGAAGACCTCAAGGTTGTGCTTCGCGAGGGTCTCCCGCTTGCGCTCGACGTACGAGTCGTCGGCGAGCGCCTTGTCGACCTCGAAGTGGTCGCCCCAGCAGGCGATCTCCAGACCGTCGTAGCCCCACTCGGAGGCGAGCCGGCAGACCTCCTCGAACGGAAGATCGGCCCACTGGCCGGTGAAGAGCGTGATGGGTCGCGCCATTGTCCTTCTCCCCTAGTGTGATGGGGATTCCTTGTGCGGACCGGGGCGAGGGTGACCGGACGTGCGCGGCACCCGAGCGGTCACCGGTGGGTGCGGAACACACCTGAGCCCGGCGGGTTGCGCCTCCCACCGGGTCACCGGCCACCAGCACGGTCGCCGACCCCCACCCTATTTCCGCAGTGCCCATCGGGGAAGCCCCGCGGTCGGCCGATCATCCGATCATTTCCTCGGGCGCGGGCAGGACAGCCCGTACGGTGAAGCCGCCACCGGCGCGTGGGCCGGCGGAGAACGTGCCGCCGAGCCGCTCGGCGCGTCTGCGTACCCCGAGCAGACCCCGTCCGGCGCCCTGGGTGCCGCCGCCGGACGGAGCGGGACCGGCGCCCTCGTCGCGGACCTCGATGGTGATGCCCGCGGTGTCGTAGCGCAGGCGGACCCCGACCGGCGCGCCCGGCGCGTGTCGGCAGGCGTTGGTCAGCGCTTCCTCGATGATCCGGTACGCCACCACGTCGACAGGGCCGGGCAGCGGTCGGGGTTGCCCGGCCATCGTCCACCGCACCGGTTGACCGGCGGTGAAGCCCTCCACCAGCGCGTCGAGGCGGTTCAGGCTGGGCGCCGGCTCGGACGGGTCGTCGGGCTCGTCGGCCCGGCCCAGCGCACCGAGCAGCTGATGGCCTCGCGCCAGCACCGTCCCACGCCACTGCGCGAACAACCCCATGCAGGTCAAGGTACGGCAGCCCGCTGTGAGCCGGTCGGCGGCGTCCACGCAATGCGCCTGCATCCGAGTGCCCCGGCAGCGGCGCGGGGGCCAGCCCTACACCGAGGCCCGGCCTCCCCGACAACCCCGCACACCCCGCGTGCGACGCCCGGCGGGATGGCGACCCGGCGGACGAAGCGGTGCGAGCGTGATGCCTCTG
>NZ_JBEZGJ010000099.1:0-27132 GCF_040649965.1 Micromonospora sp. NPDC048843 | reverse complement strand
GGTCACTCTAAGACGCCCTTGAACCTGGAGCTCCGCTGGCTGATCAGATTGCCATAACCCGGCGCCAGCCTCGCGGCGACCGGGCTCGACCTACTGCCGGGTGGTGCGGACGAGCGCGTCGTCAGTCTCACCCTCGTAGAGCGCGACGTACAGCCGGAGCAGCTCGTCGCCCTCGGCGCCCAGGGCCGCGAGGGCGAGGGTGTTGTGACCTACGCCCAACCGCTCCGGCAGGGTGCACACCCGCAGCGGCACCGCGTTCGCGTCGGCAATCCGGCGCGGCACGTCGACCGCCGCCCCGAGGTCCACCACGCCGTCGAGCGGGCTGATCGCGACCGCCGCGGTCCGCAGACCGGTCCGCCGGGGCGGATTCGGCAGGGTACGGGCGATCGTCAGGTACTGGGTGACGGCGGCGAGCGAGTAGCCACGCGACGTGACGCGGTCCCGGAGAACGCGGCGCCCGTACAGCACGATGAGCGGTTTCACCGCGTAGGCCGGCGCCTGCCGCGGATTCGGGCCGAAGAACGGTGACAGCAACAGCAGATGTCGTACGACGTTGCCCGGCACCTGGGCCAGCCAGGCGGCCAGCACGGCACCGCCGGAGATCCCCACGACGCCGACCTCGTCTCCCAGCGCCGCCGCGACGGCCCAGCCCTGCGCGGCGTACGTCGTCAGCTCACCGGCCTCGACCCGGTGGTGGGCCCGCCGGTCGACGGTCCCGTGCTGGGGCGCCCGGGGAACCCAGACGTTGTACCCACTGTCGAAGAACTTCTCGGCCAGCCCCGCGTACTGCTCGGGCGCGAGGGTGTACCCGTGCAACAGCAGCACGGCCCGGCCGGTCCGGGAGCCGTGGCTCAGCAGGCGACTGCGCGACTCCGGTCGCACCTCCGGGTCGGCCGTCTCGGCGGCGATGATGGCCGCGGCGGCACGGGTGGCCGTGTCGAAGTCGAGCGGTCGGGCCGGCGCGACCCGTAGCCCACGGCGGCCCAGCGGCCAGAGGTAGAGCCCGGCGACCGCCGCCCCGACGAGCGCCAACCCGCCGACGAGAAGCGCGATGATCTCCGGCATGGTCAGATGCTGACAGGGGCCGCGCTCGACGCCGGCCGAGGGGGTGCGCCCGGGTGACCGGGCGCACCCGGTCAGCTATTCCTGGCTGTTCGGCGGCGCGAAGACGACCCGGGAGCGCAACTGCCGGAAGCCGGTCCGCTCCAACTCCGCCAGCACCGTCACCCGGTGGGCGTCCACGTCGGCGATGACCTCGCGGGCACCGCCGGCGGCCAGCACCCGGACCGCCTCAGCCAGCAGTTCGGGTCGGACGGCCTCGTCGAGCAGGCCGAGATAGGCGATGAGTGGAAAGCAGGCGTCGCCGGCCGTTCCGACCAGGCCCACCGGCTTACCCGCGTCCATCGCGACGCGCCATCCCTCGAGGGCGTCGCCCAGCCAGGCGAGCGGGTCGGTGGCCAGGTCGACGCCGCCGACCGCTAGTGCGTTCTCGACGCCGGTCAGTACGTCCGGCTCGGCGATCCTGGCGACCAGGGCCTTGACCTCCGCGACGTCGACTGGGGCGCGGAAGTCGTACCGTCCGGAGGACGCCGGTAGGGGTGTGCCCGTCCAGGAACAGCGGAGCCGCTCCCCCCGCTCGACCAGCCCGGCGAGCCTGGCGGCCTCCATAGGTGCCCGCACCACAGCCAGCACCTCGGGCCGACGCCGCCAGTGCGCCGGCAGCGCGGCGTGGTACAGACCGGGACCGCCCAGTGCCTGGTGGGCGGCGCGCAGCAGCTCGGCGCCCACCTCCGGCTCGGCGTCCAGGTCGAACCGTTCCAACCACGGGGCACCGACGGCGCCCGGCGGGAGGACCCAGGCTGCCCGACCGACCACCCGGTCGGCACGGAGGGCGACCCAGGTGTGCTCGGGACGGTAACCGCCGCCGGCGATCCCGTCGGCGTACGCGACCTGGCGCAGCTGGGGCAGCGGATCAGGCATGGAGTCGAACAGGTTTTCCTCGTCCGCGACGAGCGGACGGATGACCAGATCAGTCATGGGTTGGTCCTCCGGGAAGCGCGCGCCCCGGATCAGATCCGCGCGGACGCCGGAGCGCGGAGGGGGCGCAGAACATCGGACATTGTTCTGACCTCCTTCCAGCTCGACGGCGTGCCCGACGACCATACGCGCAGGGGTCGCCGGCACGCAACGGTTCGTCACAGCGTCGGGTTGGTCTCCGACCCACGCTTGTGGGCACGCTGGTCGTACACCGTGATGCCGGCCAGGATCACCGCCGCGACGGCCGCCACGGCGACCGGCGGGAGCAGCACCATCGGCGGGGCCGCCACGGCCAGCGCCACAACGCCGTAGTACAGCGCCCGACACCGCGGCGCGGATCGGTTCGCCCGCTCCAGGGTGCTCCGCCCGACCAGGAACAGCACCGGTCCGCCGAAGATGATGGCCACCAGGGCCCAGTCGATGGGCGGGTGCGGGTCCTCGATGACCTGTCCGAAGCCGACAGCGGTGCAGATGATGCCACCGACGATCAACAGCAGGCTGTAGCTCGCCCACCGCGACAGTTGGATTCCCTCCCCGCTCGGGGTCGAGGCATGGCCGGTCCTGACGTGGTAGAAGTAGATCCGCCAGAACGAGACGACCGCCACGAACGAGGCGACGAGGGCGATGGTCCCCTCGGTGGTGAAGCCCGGGAAGCTGACCGCCGCGCCGGCTTCGAGCACCACCTCGGCGAGAGCGATCATGAAGAACTGGTTGTACCGCTCGGCGAGATGCTCCTGCGAGACGGTGACCCTCAGGCTGTTGAGCTGACTCCGGCCCACGCGGGGAAGGGGGTAGGTGGTGGCGGCGCCGATCATCTCGATGGCGAGGGCGATGGACCAGAAGATGCCCCGACCGAGACCGCCGCTGATGCCGCCACTGATCCAGAGCACGCTGGACGCCAGGTGCCAGGTCAGCACCCGGAGCGAGAACGTGTGCGCCGGGTGGCCCCGCAGGGCGAACGCCAGGAAGAGCGGTCGGCCGACCTGGATGACGACGTAGGTGCAGGCGAAGACGACGCCGCGTTGGCCGAAGGCCTGCGGCAGGGTCACCGCCAGCACCAGCGTGCCGAACATCGTCGCCAGCAGGACAACCTGCAGGTCGGGGCGCCGAGGGTCGTAGGTGCTCGCCAGCAGGGCGTTGAGCGACCAGATCATCCACATCGCCGTGAAGAAGAGGACGGTCTGGCCCGCCTCGGACAGCAGTGTGTGCCGGACGATGGTCAGGTCGTCAGCGACCCGCCCGGCGAGGCGGGCCAGCGCGAAGACGTAGACGATGTCGAACAGCAGTTCCAGGACGGTCGCCGAGCGGGGGCTCCTACTGTCCCCGAGCCCACGAAAGAACTCGGTGCGCGTCAGCACGGACGGCGGGACAGCTCAGCCGGCCAGGGCCGCCGGCATGGGCACGCCACGGCGGTGACCCTGTTCCGCTGCCATCGTCCCCGAGCCTCCCTCGCCGACCGGCCCCACCTGATCCCTATCTGCGTATTTTATCCATCTTTAACGGGTCCCCGTCGCTGATGGCGGATACCGGGTCGGCGGTACGCCGGATCATCTCTGCCGTCACCCTGCGGTACGAGCCCGGGTCGACCGGGAACAGCCACTGCCGGGCCCGGGTCAACGGGCCGACGTTGAGCCCCAACTCGTCGAGCACCTCGTCGACGTTGTGCATGGAGAACGGGATGATGTTCGTGCCGCGAGCGTGCCGTCCGTTGGTGCGCTTCGTCATCCAGAGCAGCCGGGCGCGCACCTCGTCACGCATCCGGACCTCGGTCGGCAGGGTCAGCCCACCCCGCAGGTACGCGGCCGTCCAGACCGCCGCCATCTCCGCGCTGAGCGGGCTGAAGAACGACGAGTTGTAGCCGGCGAAGGTCAGCCGCGGCACGCCGATCGGCAGGATCTGCCGGTAGAGCATGAAGTTGCCGGCGTCGTCCTGGAGCCGGGCGTGCAACGCGTCGTCGAAGAACGGCACGTGCTGGCGGAAGCCGGTACCACAGATCACCAGGTCGGCGGGGAGCACAGTGCCGTCGGCCAGTCGGGCGGCGGGCCGACCATCGTCGACCAGCAACTCGGTGATCACCTGTTCCCGGTGCACGGCGATGCGGCCGTCGGTGACCCGCTCGAAGAAGCCCTCGGTGGCGAGGCTGACGGTGCTGCGGGCGATGTCCTCGAAGCTGCCCTTGGGCACGAGACCCAGCTCGCGCAGGTTGAACTGCCGGGTCGCGACCGAGCCGACGCTGTCGACCATGCGTTGGCGCAGACCGTTCCCCGGGCCGTGCAGGAACCGCTCGAAGCCCCTCAGGTGCAGGTAGCGGAAGAGCGCCTCACCCATCCGGGTGAGCAGCAGGTACTTGTAGTTGAGCGCACCGCCGAGCTTGCGGGGCATCTTCCAGAGCAGCTCGCGCGCCACCACGTGGGTCTGGGCGGCGACCTCGCTCACCGGGACCGCCACGTCGCAGGACGACTTGCCGTACCCGACCACGAGGACGTTCTTACCCCGGGCCGCCTCGATGTCGTGGAACTCCCCCGTCGCCAGTACGCGCCCTCCGGCGGCGGTGAAGCTCGCCTGCCCGTCGAAGGACGGAACGAACGGGTCGCAGAAGATGCCGTTGGCGACGATCAGGTGGTCGTACCGTTCCACAGTCAGTGGATCCTGGGCGCCCGCCGGCCGCGAGGTGACCAGCCACCCGGTCTCGTCGTTCACCAGCTCGGCCGAGGCGACCTCCGTGGACAGGCGCAGCGCGCCGGCCAGCCCGAACTTCTCCACGTAGCTCTCCAGGTACCGCTGGACCTGCTCTCCCGACGGCCACTGCGGGTAGGCGGCGGGCATCGGCAGGTCGGAGAGGTGGTAGGTGCCCTTGTCGTTCTGGGTGTGCAGGCCGGGGTATCGCCGGGTGCGACTCCACACCCCCCCGACGTCGGGCGCGCGCTCGAACACTGTGACGTCGAATCCGCTCTGCCGCAGCACCTTCGCTGCGCTCACACCGGCGAATCCGGCGCCGACGACGGCAATCCTCATGGTCTCCTCCGAAGGACGTACGAACCGTGCCGGCGCTGACCGCCCGCGGTGCTCGCACGCTAGCGAGCAGAGCGGGAAGGTCGCTATCCGCTCGACGCGGGCGCTGTCCGCGACACGCAGCCGAACCCTTTTCCTGTCGGGTCGACGGCTTTCGGGTCTGGTCCGGCCCGGTCACGCCTTACGGTCAGCGCGACGGGACGCCCGGGAGGTGTCGGATGGATGCGGTGACGGTCCGGACGGACGACGTCGACCGGGCTCGCGCCGAGGTGGGTCGGGTCTTCTGTCCACACCGGCTCACCCCGCAGGCGGGTGTGCACAGCGTGCAACTGCGGATGGCGGCTCGCCGGGCGGGCGGAGTGGGCGTCATCGACCTGGACTACGGGCAGGCGGTACGCATTCAACCGCCCGCGCTGGAGAGCTTCTACCTCGTCCAGATCCCCGGCGCCGGCAGCACGATGGTCCGGCACGCCGGTCAGACGGTGACCTCGACCCCCGACGTCGCCTCGGTGCTGTCTCCTTACGACTCCTCGGACATGCGGTGGTCCGAGGGATCGCCCCACCGGATCTTCTACGCCGACCGGCGGGCCGTCGACCGGGAACTCGCCCGCCTGCTGGGCCACCCGGTGGACGAGCCGGTCCGCCTCGACGTCGGCATGCTCATGACCACGCCGACAGCGCAGGCGTGGGCGCGCGGGGTGGCGTTCCTCGCCGACGAGCTGTCCCAGCCGGCGGACGCGTCCCTGTTCGACCACCCGCAGGTAGCCGCCCGTTTCGAACAGGGGCTCATCGGCAAGCTGTTGCTGGCCCATCAGCACAGTCACTCCCACCTGCTGGCCGAGCCGGCCCAGCACGCCCACCCCGGGCGTCTCGTCCGCCGGGCCTGCGCCCTGATCTCCGAACACCACGGGGAGGCACTGACAGTCGGTGACGTCGCCGAGGCGCTACGGGTGAGCGTACGAACGCTGCAGGACTGTTTCCGCCGTGAGTTGCAGACCACCCCTACCGCGTACCTGCGAGCCTGCCGGCTCGACGCGGCGCACCGCACGCTCCGCTCGGCCGCGCCGGGGGCGTCCGTGACGACGGTTGCCCTACAACACGGCTTCGTGCACCTCGGCCGGTTCGCGACCGAGTACCGGAGCCGCTTCGGCGAGACGCCGTCCACGACCCTGCGTCGGTGACGAGCGGTCAGACCGCCCGGGCCACGCAGATCCGGGCGCCCAGCCGTGGACCCGCCTCGTAGATCATGTAGCCCACGCCGCCGTCGGTGCCGAAGCTCGGTGACGCGACCCGACCGTTGTCGGAGGCGATCGGGCTGTGGAACACCCCGAGATGCACCTCCCGGTCGAAGGCGTTGCCGACCTCGGTGAGGTGCATCCGGCCGTCACCGCCGTGATAGACGACGTACGCGGTGCCGTTACGGGTGAGCAGATGTGGTGCGGAGATGTCGCTCAGGCCGTCGCCGGCCGGTGAGACCAGCGGCTCCGGCGCGAACTGCCACTGGTCCCAGCCGTTCGACGACCAACCCCAGAAGATCTTCCGGGTGCCGGGCCGAACGGTGTGCGCTCCCATGTAGAGCATCACGTACTTGTTGGCGAGCCCGGTCACCCGGTGCTCGAAGACCCGGGCGTACGACGTCTCGGTGGTGTTCGGTACGAGCCTGGTGCTCAGGATGGGCGTCTCGTCGCTGAAGGTGATGCCGTCTCGGGAGCGGGCCACCCGGGTGGTGGTGTTCTCCCCGTGGAAGTAGAGGAAGAACTCCCGGCTGGAGGCGTTCCAGACGACGTGCGGCGACGAGACGTGGCTGACCGTCGTGGTCGGTAGCGCCCGGTCGACGATGGGGTTGCCGGGGTGCTCGGTGTAGGGGCCTTCCAGCCGGTCGGCGTAGGCGAGGCAGATCCCGCCGGGCGCGTCGTGCGGGGCGTAGTAGAGGTAGTAGCGCCCCTTCGCGCCAGTGATCTTGTCGTAGACCCCGCGTACGCAGGGAAAGATCGTTTCGCCGGTGGGGTTGTAGGCCAGTGGGCCGTCGAACGCATCGCGGACGTAGCGGTAGCTGGGGAAACCGGCCGGCCCGGCCAGCGCCGGTGCGCCCTGGAGCAGGGTGCCGACACCGCCGGCGGCGGAGGCGGCGCCGAGCAGCGCCGCGCCACGCAACAGCCCACGCCGACTCAGCTCGGTGGGTCGCCCGGAGGGCGGATTCGGGTACGCGTGTGCCATCTGGTGTCTCCGATCGTGAGGGGACGCTCGTCGATCGCGGAGCGTGGGTGGTGGCGCGGCGACGACCCGGGAGGCACGGACGAGAGCGCAGCCATCGTCACTGTCGGTGATACGGCTGCCTGGCCGGTCGCTCGGGGTCGTCATCGACGAGTCTGGCCGGGTCCTCAGTCGACCGTCAAGGTGCTAATACGAATTATCGAGCGGTTTTCGTCGGCAGAACTTCTCCGCCCGAGGGTCTTGACGGCAACGCCAGGTGCGCCGCACCATTTCACCTCACCGACGCTAATGCGTATTACCTCGGTAACGATTGGACACGGAACGTGACTGGTTCGCGCAGGCGAGTCACCCAGCACGACATCGCCCGGATGACCGGCGTCAGCCAGGCGACCGTCTCTCTGGTGCTCAACGGCCGCGACGACGGCAACGTCAGGATCGCCCCGGAAACCCGGGAACGGGTCCTGCACGCCATCCGCACCACCGGATACGTCGCCGACCCGGTCGCCCGCCGGCTCGCCGCGCGGCACAACCGCATCCTCGGTGTCTTCACCTACGAGCCGGTCTTCCCTACCGGCACCGGCGACTTCTACCACCCGTTCCTGGTCGGCATCGAGGAGTGCGCCGAACGGCTCGGCTGTGACCTGCTGCTGCTCACCAGCGCGCCGGTGGCGGGCGGCCGGCGGCGGATATTCCACGACGACAACCGCCTCCGCCTGGCCGATGGCTGCGTCCTGCTCGGTCGATCGCTGGACCGCGACGAGCTGACCCGGCTGGTCACCGAGGGTCAACCGTTCGTCTCGGTCGGCCGCCGCGACGACGCGGGCGGGCCGGTGCCGTACGTTGGCGCCGACTACCCTACCGCCACCGCCGCCGTGGTGCGCCGCGCACTGGCCGCAGGTCACACCGCACTGGCCTACCTGGGCCAGGGCGCCGGCCCCGAGTCGCACGCCGACCGGATGCGCGGCTTCCGGGCCGCGCTCGACGAGGCCGGACGCACGCCACGGCACCTGCCGACCACCGACCGCTCCCCCGCCGAACTGCTCGACGCCCTGCTCGCGGCGGGCGTCACGGCGGCGGTGGTCGAGGAGTACGCCGACGGTGTGGCCATCGCCCAGCTCGCCCGCGAACGGGGCCTGGACATCCCGGGCGACCTGTCCATCCTGGCGCTCGGCGACCCGACCCGACCGGCCAGCACCGACATCGACTTCACCGGCTTCCGCATCCCCCGCCGCGAGATGGGGTGGCAGTCCGTCGAGGTGTTGACCGGGCTGCTGGAGGCGGACCCGGAAACCGTGCCGCAGCGGCTGGTGCCCTGCCAGCCCGTCGACGGCGCCACCCTCGCGCCGCCGAAGGTGACCCCGTGAAAGGACAGCTCTTGCCAGAGATGCAGGCCGAAGTTTTGATCGTCGGCGGTGGACTCGGTGGCGTCGCCGCGGCCCTCGCCGCGCTGCGCGCCGGCCGTTCGGTGGTGCTGAGCGAGGAGTACGACTGGCTCGGCGGTCAGCTCACCAGCCAGGCCGTACCGCCCGACGAGCACTCCTGGGTCGAACAGTTCGGCGTCACCGCCAGCTACCGCAAGCTGCGCGACGGCATCCGTGACTACTACCGCGCCTACTACCCGCTCACCGACCGGGCCCGTCAGGCCACAGCGCTCAATCCGGGGGCCGGGCACGTGAGCCGGCTCTGCCACGAGCCACGGGTCGCGGTCGCGGTGCTGGAGGCGATGCTCGCGCCGTACCGGGGGGCCGGCCGGCTGCGACTGCTCCAGCCGTACCTGCCGGTGGGGGCCGACACCGACGGCGACCGGGTGACCGGGGTGACACTGGCGCACCGCGACAGCGGCGAACTGGTGCACGTGGTCGCGCCGTACGTGCTGGACGCTACCGAGACCGGCGAGCTGCTGCCGTTGACCAACACCGAGTACGTCACCGGCTTCGAGTCGCGGGGCGAGACCGGGGAGCCGAGCGCGCCGGACGAGGCGCAGCCGGAGAACATGCAGGCGTTCTCGGTCTGCTTCGCTGTCGACCACGTCGACGGCGACCACACAATCGACCGGCCGACCCGGTACGACTTCTGGCGGGCGTACCAGCCGCCGTTCTGGGGCGACCGGATGCTCTCCTTCCGCTCACCCAACCCGCGCACGTTGGAGATCTCCGAGCGCAGCTTCACCCCCAACCCGGACGACGACCCGTGGCTGGTGATGGCCGACCAGCGGCTGAGTCCGGGCGACGGCAACCTGTGGACGTTCCGCCGGATCGCCGCTCGGCGCAGCTTCGTCCCGGGCAGCTACGACAGCGACATCTGCCTGGTCAACTGGCCGATGATCGACTACTTCGAGCAGCCGCTGATCGACGTGTCCGACCCCGCCCACCAGATCGCGGCGGCCCGGGAGCTCTCCCTGTCGGTGCTCTACTGGCTGCAGACCGAAGCGCCCCGCGCCGACGGCGGGTCCGGCTTCCCCGGGCTGCGGCTGCGCGGTGACGTCACCGGCACCGGTGGCATCAGCACCGGCGGCGACGTCGCGCACAGCGGTCTGGCCCAGGCCCCGTACATCCGTGAGGCGCGGCGCATCCGCGCCGAGTACACGGTCGTCGAGCAGGACCTCTCCCTGGCGGTACGCGGCGACAAGGGCGCGGCCAACTACCCGGACGCGGTCGGCGTCGGCATGTACCGCATCGACCTGCACCCGTCCACCGGCGGGGACAACTACGTCGACGTGGCCTCGTGTCCCTTCGAGATCCCACTCGGCGCCCTGATCCCCCGGCGGGTGGAGAACCTGCTGCCCGCCGGGAAGAACATCGGCACCACCCACATCACCAACGGTTCGTACCGCCTGCACCCCGTGGAGTGGAACATCGGCGAGGTCGCCGGTCTGCTCGCGGACTTCTGCCTGGCCCGCCGGGTCACTCCCCGCGCGGTGCGTTACACCCCCGGCCTGCTGGCCGATTTCCAGAACCGCCTCGCCGACGAGGGCGTCGAGCTGCGCTGGCCCGACATCGCCGGCTACTGAGGGAGAACCCTGATGAGGAAACGGTTGACGGCCGTCGTCGCGCTCGCCGCGATGCTCGGCCTGGGCGCGTGCGGCGGCGGCGACAGCGCCGGCTCCGACGGCCCGGTCTCGCTGCGGATGACGACGTGGTCGGCGAACGAGGCCCACCTGAAGCTGTTCAACGAGATCGCGGCGGAGTACCAGAGCAGCCACCCCAACGTCGCAAAGATCACCTTCGACCCGATCCCGTTCGAGAGCTACACCACCACGTTGACCACCCAGATCGCCGGCGGAAACCCGCCCGACCTGGCCTGGGTCCTGGAGAACGCGGCTCCCGACTTCGTCTCCTCGGGCGCGCTGCTGCCGCTGGACGAGACCCTGCGCAAGACCGACGGGTACGCCTTCGACGAGTTGGCGCCGGCCGCGACCAAGCTGTGGCAGGCCGACGGCAAGCTCTACGGCTACCCGTTCTCGACCTCACCGTTCGGCATCTTCGTCAACACCGACCTGGTCACTGCCGCCGGGGCGAAGAGCCCTGCCGAGCTGATCGCAGCCAACGCCTGGACCTGGGAGAACGCGGTGACCACCGCCTCCGCGGTGGCCGCCCGGACGGGCAAGGCGGGCCTGGTGGTGCGGGACTTCGACTACAAGGGCTGGGACAACCTCTCCACCATCTGGACCGGCTGGGGCGCCCAGGCGTGGAGTGCGGACGGGAAGACCTGCGGTTTCAACGCCAGCGAGATGGTCGACGCGATGACCTTCCTGCACCAGGCGATCTTCACTGCGAAGGCGCTGCCCGGCCCGGGTACCGCCGCCGACTTCTTCGCCGGCGAGGCCGGCATGACGATCACCCAGATCTCCCGGGCCTCGCTGCTGGAGAAGCAGAAGTTCGGCTGGGACCTGGTGCCGCTGCCGGCCGGCCCGAAGGGCAACTACTCGGTGATCGGTCAGGGTGGCATGGGTGTGTTGAAGAAGGGCAAGCACGCCGCCGTCGCCGCGGACTTCCTGGCCTTCCTCACCAATCCCGCCAACTCCGCCAAGCTGGCGCAGTTCTTCCCGCCACCGCGTACCCCACTGCTCACCGCGGCGACGCTGGCCAAGACCAATCCCCTGCTCAAGCCGGAGCAGTTGCAGAGCGTCGTGATCGACGGGATCGCCAACGGGGTGGTGAAGCCCAACCACACCGGGCAGGCCGAGCTGAGCCAGGCCGTACGGTCGGCGCTGGACCCGATGTGGAAGGCCGACGCTGACGTGCGGGCCGTGCTCGACGGGGTCTGCTCGGCGATCAACCCGCTGTTGGCGAAGTAGGGGATCAGCGATGCCGGTCCTGACGGACAACGTGGCGGGTCGGGCTGAGCCCCGGCCCGCCCCGGGCGGCACGGCAGCGTCGCCGCGACGCGGGTGGTGGACCAGTCGTCGACGTGACCAGCTGGCCGGCCTGCTCTTCGTGACCCCGCAACTGGTGGGTACGGCCCTCTTCGTGCTGCTGCCGCTCGGCCTGGTGGTCTGGTACAGCCTGCACGAGTGGAACGTGCTCGCGGACACCTTCGACTTCGTGGGCACTGACAACTACCGCGAGCTGGTCGACGACCCGAAGCTGCCGGGGGTCCTCCGGAGCACGCTGTTCTTCTCCGTCGGCCTGGTCGTGTTCAACCTCGCCCTGGCCCTACTGCTCGCCGTCCTGCTCAACCAGCGACTGCGCGGCACTGTGGTGTTCCGGACGCTGTTCTTCTCACCGGTGGTGGTCTCGCTTGTCGCCTGGACGATCGTCTGGGGTTTCCTGCTCCAGGACAACGGCGGCGTCAACGGGGTGGCCGGAGCGGTCGGCCTGGACGGCCCCAACTGGCTGCGCGGCGAGTGGACCGCGCTGCTGTCGGTGATCGTCGTCCAGGTGGTCAAGAACGTCGGCCTCAACATGGTGCTGTTCCTCGCCGCGTTGCAGGGCGTGCCCACCGAACTCTACGAGGCGGCCCGGGTCGAGGGGGCGAGCCGGTGGACCCAGTTCCGCCGGATCACAGTGCCGCTGATCAGCCCGACCATCCTGCTGACCTCGATCATCACCGTGGTCGGCGCACTACAGGTCTTCGCCCAGATCGCCGTGCTCACCCAGGGCGGCCCGGGCACCTCGACCACGGCGCTCGTCTACTACCTCTACCAGCAGGCCTTCCAGTTCCACCAGTTCGGGTACGGCTCGACGCTGTCGGTGCTGCTGTTCCTGATCGTGCTGACGCTGACCGTCGTGCAGTGGCGGATGCGCAGGAAGTGGGTCTTCCATGAACAATAGGCTCCCCTTGCGGGCCCGGGTGGCGATCTATGGGCTGATCTGCCTGCTGGCCATCCCGTTCGTCTTCCCGACCTGGTGGATGGTCACCTCGTCGTTCAAGCCCGTCAGCGACATCTTCGCGTTCCCTCCGTCGCTGATCCCCACCGAGCTGAGCTTCTCGGCGTACCGGCGGGTGTTCGAGCTGCAACCGTTCGCCCAGCAGTACCTCAACAGCGCGTACATCGCCGCGGTGGTCACCGTCGGCACCCTCGCCGTCTCGTCGCTGGCCGGCTACGCGTTCGCCCGGATCCGGTTCCGTGGTCAGCACGCGCTCTTCCTGGTGGTGCTGGTGGGCCTGCTGATCCCGAGCGAGGTGACCATCGTGCCGCTGTTCCAGATGTTCAACTCGGTCGGGATGATCGACACCCACTGGCCGCTGATCCTGGTGCCGACGCTCGGCGCGCCCAGTGTGCTGGCCACCTTCATCATGCGGCAGTTCTTCATCACCCTGCCCGGCGAGTTGGAGGAAGCCGCCCGGGTGGACGGGCTGGGCCGACTGGCGACCTTCTGGCGGATCGCGCTGCCGCTGGCCCGCCCGGCCCTCGGCGCGGTGGCGATCTTCACCTTCCTGCACAGCTGGAACCTGTATCTGGAGCCGATCGTCTTTCTGTCCACCCCGGAGAAGTTCACACTGCCGCAGGCGCTGACCCAGTTCGTCGACGCGTACGGCGGCCCGATGTGGGACGTACAACTCTCGGCGGCCTCGATGACGGCGCTGCCCGTCCTGGTCGTGTTCGTCATCGCGCAGCGGCAGTTCATCGAGGGCCTCGCCCACACCGGTCTGAAAGGATGATCCACCTGACGCTGCTCCGGGCCGAGGAAACTGTTATCCGGGTACGGCCGGGAAGTCTCCTGAGGTGAGGCGTTGGCGGGTTCCCCCGCCACCGCAGCATCCAATGGTGCTGCGACCACACACGAGGGAGTCGAGACGATGCGCGCAACCGGCCAGGGTGAAGCGGACGCCGCGAGGGGAAACCGGGGCGTCCACGCGGAACCCCGACGCGGGATGCTCGGCCGCCTTCCGATCGGCGCGAGGCGGCTGCTGTGGCCGCTCCTCGTGGCCGCGGTGGTCGCCGTACTGGTGACCGGTGTGATCGTCGTGGTGCAGCCGACCGGGCCGACGCCCGCCCCGGCGGCGACGCAGGCGCTCGATGCGCCGCCGCCCACGAGCCCGCAACCGGGCGCACCCAGCGCGACCACGCCCGCCGCCACGCCGAGCCCGGCGGGGGCGACCCCGACGCCGACGCCGACGGCGAAGCCGACGACGGGGCGTCCGGTTGCTCCGGCGGCCCCGGCGGCGACCTCGAAGCGCAAGGGCGTCGGGGTGTGGACCTTCGACGGCGTCAGTCAGGCGCTGGCCAACTCCGGGGCGAGTTGGTACTACACCTGGGACGTGGCCCACTCCGGCGTCACCAGCCCGAAGGGCGCCGAGTTCGTCCCGATGATCTGGGGAGCGAAGAGCGTCACCGCCACCAACCTGCAACAGGCCAAGAAGAACGGCCGCTACCTGCTCGGGTTCAACGAGCCGGACCTGAAGGGTCAGGCGGAGATGACCGTCGAGCAGGCGTTGGAGTTGTGGCCGCAGTTGCAGGCCACCGGCCTTCCGCTGGGCAGCCCGGCGGTGGCCTGGGGCGGCGACCGGCCGGGCGAGTGGCTCGACCGGTTCATGGCCGGGGCGAAGCAGCGCGGCTACCGGGTCGACTTCATCGCCCTGCACTGGTACGGCGGCGACTTCACCACCACCAACGCCGTCAACCAGCTCAGGTCGTACCTCCAGGCCGTGCACGACCGGTACAAGCTGCCGATCTGGCTCACCGAGTTCGCCCTGATCGACTTCTCCAACGGCGTCCGCTTCCCCACCCAGGCACAGCAGGCAGCGTTCCTCACCGCGGCGACCCGGATGTTGGGTGGCCTGTCCTGGCTACAGCGGTACGCGTGGTTCGGCCTGCCCGCCACCGACAAGGACCAGACCGGCCTGTTCCGTACCGGCAGCAGCGCGACCGCCGTCGGCCGCGCCTACCAGGCGGCGCGCTGACCTACAGCACGTCGACGTGGTCCCGCCAGGAGTGCCGTGGCTCGTACCCCAACACCCGGCGGGCCTTGTCGATGCTGAGCAGCGTCTCGTGCTCACCCAGCTCCTTACGGACCTCGACGCCCGGATAGACCTCGGCCAGCAGGCTGGCGCTGGACCTGCTCATGACGGTGTCGGCGTTGGCGATGACGAAGACGTCGGCACCGGGCTGGTCGTGCGCGAGAGCGCGCTCGACCGCCTGGGCGCCGTCGCGGGCGTCGATGTAGCCCCACAGGTTCCACCGGCGCAGCCGCGGGTCGGCGTCGAACGAGGGAAACGGCGCGTAGTCCTCGACGTCCATGACGTTGGAGAAGCGCAACCCCACCATGACCAGCTCCGGGTCCCACCGGCAGAAGTGCCGCGCCATCTCCTCCTCCAGGGCCTTGTTCAACGAGTACGTCGACTCGGGCCGTGGCGCGTACTCCTCGTCGACCGGCGCGTACGGCGGCGGGGTGTCGAACGGCAACCCGAGCACCGTCTCGCTGGACGCCCACACGACCCGCTTGATCCCGGCCGCACGGGCCGCGGCGAACACGTTGTACGTCGCGGCGGAGTTGTTGGCGAAGGTGGTCGCGTTCGACATCAGCCCGGGGGCCGGGATCGCCGCGAGGTGCACGACAGCGTCGACGCCGCCCGCGTGCTCGTCGGCGCCGCCGGTGAACGCCTCCACCACCTGCCCGTAGTCGGTCAGGTCGACAAGCAGGAACTCGCCGTTCACGTCGCGTGGGTCGCGGCCACCGGCCCGGTCCACAGCCAGCACGTCGACGCCCACGGCGCGCAGGTGGGCGACCACGGCACGGCCGAGCTTGCCGGTGGCGCCGGTGACGACGACACGCCTGGGCAGTGTGGATTCGCTCATGACCACATCTTCGCCGCAGGCGACGTCAGCCCGGCAGCCGGGTGGGCTCGGCCCGCCGCGCCGCGATCGCGATCCGAGCGCGATCGGGCGGGCGGGTGCGTAACGTGCAGGGGTAAACGTTGTCGCGACGAGGAGACTTCATGTCCAAGCCACCGCTTCCCGAGGCCGCGGTCGCCATGCTCCAGAAGCCGAACCCCGCCGTCATGACCACCCTTCGCAACGGTGGCCAGCCGGTGTCCGCCGCCACCTGGTACCTGTGGGAGGACGGCCGGATCCTGGTGAACATGGACGAGAGCCGCCGGCGGCTGGAGCACGTCCGCAACGACCCGCGGGTGTCCCTCACAGTGCTCGACGAGGCTGGCTGGTACACCCACGTCAGCATCATCGGGCACGTCGCCGAACTGCGCCCCGACGAGGGCCTGGCGGACATCGACCGGCTGTCGAAGCACTACACGGGCAACGCGTACCCACGCCGGGAACGTGCCCGGGTCAGTGCCCTGATCGAGATCGACCGCTGGCACGGTTGGGGCGCGCAGAAGGACAACAACCAGGTCGGCTGACCGCTGCCGTCAGCCCTGTCGCCTCGACGGCTGCCGTCGGGGCGACAGGGCACCGGCCGTCAGGGTGTCAGGGCGGTGGCGGACCGGGCGCCGACGCGGGTCACCAGGTAACCGAAGGCCGCCGCGGTGAAGAACATGACGATGCCGTAGACGGCGCCCGGGATCGCCATCTGGGTGCTGTTGAGCAGCGCCGGGCTAAGCGCGATCGTGATGGCCAGGGTGCTGTTGTGGATGCCGATCTCGAAACCGGCGGCCGTCGCGGCGCTCCGGTCGACACCGGCGAGGCGCGGCACCCCGTACCCGATGGCGAGGCTGAGCAGGTTGAAGGCGAGCACGGCCAGGCCGACCGAGACGAAGTAGTCGGCGATGTTCTCCCGTTCGCCGAGCACCGCGCCGGCGATCACCGCGACGAGTACGACGACGGAGATGATCCGGACCGGGCGGTTCAGCCGCTCGGCCAGGTGCGGCATCCGCGCCCGGATGAGCATGCCGATCGCGACCGGGACGAGCACTATGGCGAAGACCTGGAGCACCTTGTCGAACTGCAGGCCGATGCTCCTGCCGTCGGGGAGGAAGTACGCCGCCGACAGGTTGACCAGGATCGGCAGGGTGAACACGGCGAGCACCGAGTTGATGGCGGTCAGGGTGATGTTCAGGGCCACGTGCCCGCCGAACAGGTGACTGTAGAGGTTGGCGGTGGTGCCACCCGGTGACGCGGCCAACAGCATCATGCCGACGGCCAACTCGGGTGCCAGGTCGAACGCCAGGACGAGGCAGAAGCAGAGCGCCGGCAGCACCAGCACCTGGCAGACCAGGGCGATGACGGCGGCTCGTGGATGCTGGGCCACCCGGCGGAAGTCCGCCATTGTCAGTCCGAGACCCAGACCGAGCATGATGATGCCGAGGGCGACGGGTAGTCCGATCAGAGTCACGGCGGAGTCCATGGCACAACATCGTTACCACCCGGTAACGCCGTCACAATCCCCCATCTGGCTGGACGGCTCTTGACCCCGGAGGGTGATCGGCTTAACTTCATCAATCAGATAAGTGTCTTTACTAATTCTGCTTGATATCCCGTGGGAGTGTGCCGATGCGACCATTCCGCCACCGCCGTCTCACCGCCGTCGTCGCCCTGGCGACACTGCTGGTCACCGCCGCTCCGCCCACCGCCGCCAGCGCCGGTGACAACAACGAGCGCCGCACCGGCTACCACCGGGTCGGCTACTTCACCCAGTGGGGCATCTACGGCCGGGCCTTCCCGGTCAAGAAGCTCGAAACCTCCGGGGCGGCGAGCCGTCTCACCCACCTCAACTACGCCTTCGGCAACGTCAGCGAAGACGGCCGCTGCTATGTGGACGGTGGGCCGGGCGAGGGCGACGCCTGGGCGGACTACCAACGTCCTGTCCCGGCCGAGGAGAGCGTCGACGGCGTCGCGGACGCGCCGGGCCAGGCGCTCAACGGCAACTTCGGCCAGCTCGCCAAGCTCAAGGCCAAGCACCCCAAACTGAAGGTGCTGATCTCGCTGGGCGGCTGGAGCTGGTCGACGTACTTCTCGAACGCCGCCCGCACCGACGCCTCCCGCAAGGCGTTCGTCACGTCCTGCATCGACCTCTACCTCAAGGGAAACCTGCCCGGCGGTGACGGCGCCGCCGGCGGCCCGGGCGCCGGGGCCGGCGTCTTCGACGGCATCGATCTCGACTGGGAGTGGCCCAACTGGGAGGGTGAGCCCGGCAACGTCATCCGCCCGGAGGACCGGGAGAACTTCACCAAACTGCTCGCCGAGTTCCGCCGGCAGCTCGACGCGTACGGGCGCACGACCCGCGCGCACCACCCGCTGACCGCGTTCCTGCCGGCCAGCCCGGCCACCATGGACGCCGGCTACGAGGGCCGCAAGATCTTCAAGTACCTGGACTTCGCCACGGTGCAGGGGTACGACTTCCACGGCGGCTGGGACGCGCGGGCCAACCAGCAGTCGGCGCTTCGCGTCCCGGCGGGCGCCCCGGACAACCCGGACTTCTCCGTGGAGGTGGCCATCGACGGGTGGATCTCCCGTGGTGCCCCACGGGACAAGCTCGTGCTCGGCATCCCCTACTACGGTCGCGGCTGGACCGGCATCACCGGCGGCGGCAACGGCCTGTTCCAGCCGGCCACCGGGCCCGCGCCGGCCACCTTCGAGGCCGGGTACGAGGACTACAAGAAGTTGAAGACCCTTGCCGGTAACGGCTACACGGTGCACCGCGACCTGCGTGCCGGACACGCCTGGTTGTTCGACGGTACGACGTTGTGGACGTACGACGACCCGGCTGTCGTGTTGCAGAAGACGCTCTACATCCGACGGGCCGGCCTGGCCGGCGCCATGATCTGGTCGCTCGACGGCGACGACGACAACGCCACGCTGACCAAGACGATCGGCCTCGGCCTGACGACCTGGTAGCCGTACCCGATCCACCCGGCCCGTCGCCGGCCGACCTCTCGGCCGGCGGCGGGCCGTTTACCGCTGCGCGGGTGTCACCGCGCGCACCGCGGCCTCGATGAGCGCGGTCACCTGGCCCATGTCCCGAGCCCGGTGCACGTCCACCTCGGCCGACCATCCGTCGGGCTGGGTGAGCCTCACCGTCACATCATCGCGGCGGTGGGTCAGCCAGCCGGCGATCGCCTGCACCAGCACCATGACAGTGCCCGCGTCGCTGGCCGCCACCCGCAGTTCGTCAGTGGTGTCCGCCGACATCCCGTCGGGGGACGTCGTGGTCACCCCCTCCCGAAGCCGATCCTCGGCGCGCAGCCAGGACGCCAGCGAACGCCGAGCATCGGCGGACGGAAGATCCGGATGGACCGAGAGCGTGATCATCTCCGGCACGTCTCCTCCTCCCAGACGACGACAAGCCCACGCCACCATCCTGCCACTCCGCGTCGGAACCGGCACGCCGAGTAGTCAGCAATATCGATCGACCCTTGACCGCCGTATCGACGATTCATAGGCTCCGGCCACTGCGAGGTTGTTCCCGAGAGGGGAAACACGACTCATGGCCCCATCGATGCGTCCGTTCCGGATGGCCCCCGCCAGGCGGCTGGCGAGTGCCGCCACGATCACGCTCCTGCTCGGCATGACTCCCCTGCTCGGCGGCACACCGGCCGCGAGCGCCGCCCAGCCCTCCCGGTGCAGCGACGACCCGACCGCCCGGTTGACCACAGTGCCGAGCCCGGACGCCGTGCTCGGCTTCCCGCTCGGCGCGGGGCAGGAGCGGGTCGTCACCAACGACGAGGTCCGGACCTACCTCGGGGCCGTCGATCGCGCCTCCAACCGGGTCGTCACCGGCGTGATGACCACCAGTGTGCTCGGCCAGCCGTTGCCGTACGCGGTGGTGTCCAACGAGCGCCACGTGCGGCCCGCCGCGCTACGCGAGATCGCGGACGACATCCGGGACCTGCGCGACCCGCGCCGGACCAGCGCGCGAGCGGCCGCCCGGACGGCGAAGGACAGCCCGGCCATCGTCTGGGTCACCGCTAACGTGCACGGCGGAGAGAAGAGCGGCGCCGACGCGGCGCTCAAGACGCTGTACGAGTTGGCGGCGGGCCTGTCCTGCGCTGTCGCCCAGCGCAACGACAACCTGGTCACCATCATCGTCCCCACCCAGAACCCGGACGGCCGCGACGCGACCCGCCGGCAGAACGAGTTCGGCTTCGACCTGAACCGGGACTGGTTCGCCCGCACCCAGCAGGAGACCGACGGCAAGCTCGAACTGCTGCGCCGCTACCCGCCGCAGGTCTTCGTCGACGCACACGAGATGGGCGGCAAGCAGTACTTCTTCCCGCCCAACGCCGACCCGATCCACCACGAGATCGCCGGTGAGGCCGTGGACTGGATCAACCGCATCGGCGAGGCCAACAAGGCCGGCTTCGGCTTCAACGGGGCCTGCGACGACACCGCCTTCACCGAGTGCTACTTCAACTACGACACGTACGACATGTTCTTCATGGGCTACGGCGACACGGTGCCCACCACCGGCTTCGGCGCGGCCGGCATGACGTACGAGAAGGGCAGCGCGTCGGCGGTGGCCGACCGGGTCCAGCAGCAGTTCCACACCCAGTGGTCGACGCTCGGCTGGGCCGCCGCGAACAAGCGCGAGGTGCTCGACGGCTACTTCGACATCTGGACCGACGCGCTCGCCCAGGGCAGGGCGGGCACCCTCGAACCGAACGAGGTGGTGCAACCCACAAACGACGTGCAGTTCCCGGTTCCGGACGTCAGCATCCGCTCGTACTTCCTGCTGCCCGACCGGCAGCTCGCCGACGTCCGCCAACTCGTCGAGCGGCTGCGCCGGATGGACGTCGAGGTGTACGAGGTACAGCAGGCCACCCGGGTGCCCACCGCGCGGGTCTTCGGCGGGCGCAGCGCCACCAACGTGACGGTGCCCAGGGGCGCGTACTGGATCCCGATGGACCAGCCGCAGAAGCACTGGATCCAGGCCATCATGGGCGAGGACCCGTACGTGCCGTTCCCGTACTTCTACGACGTGTCGTCCTGGAGCAACCCGCTGCTGATGGGCATCAACGCCATCTACACCGGAGACACCGTCCGGCCGAGGGCCGCACCGGTCCGCAAGGTCTCCGGCGGTCGCACCGGTGTGGCCTGGCCCTGGGGCTCGTACACGTACCCGCTCGACTCGGCCGCCGCCGCGGAGCTCACCTTCAGCCTGCTCGGCCGTGGCGTACCCCTGGTCCGTGACCTCACGACCAGCCGGGTCGCCATCCCGGCCGCCAGTGTGAACCGGACGGTGGACGGGCTGGCCGAATCCCTCGGCGTCACCCTCACCCCGGGCGGTCGGCCGGCCGGCACCCGCCTCGACCTGCCCGACGTGGGGTTGTTCCAGGGCACCGGCATCTCCACCACCTCCGGCTCACACGGCGAGGCCCGCTACGTGCTCGGCAAGCGGTGGGGGCTCGACCTGAAACCGGTCACCACTGCCGACATCAACGACAACACCGAGGCGTTCACCGGGCGCACCGTGCTGCTGGTGCCGGACGGCAGCAGCGCCACCGGCGGCCTGACCGCCACCGGGCAGGCCAACCTGCGCGACTGGATCGGCCAGGGCCACACCTACCTCGGGCTGCGCAACGGGGGCACCCGGGTCGCCCGCGCCGCCGGGCTCACCTCCACGACGGAGAAGACCAAACCGGCGGACTACCTGGTGATCGGCTCGCACCTGCGCGTCGACGTCGACCAGGACAGCCCGGTGGCGCTGGGCCGCCCGGCGGAGGACTTCGAGTTCAACAACAGCGACCCGATCCTCACCCCGAGCACCACCGGGACGAACGTGCTCACCTACCCGACGGGTGACACGTTCTGGGCCAACGGCTACACCGTCGGGGCGGACACGCTGAAGGGCACGGCGGCCGTCGTCGACGAGCCGACCGGCGCCGGTCGGGCGGTGCTGTTCGCGTTCAATCCGCTCTTCCGCGCGTACAACGAAAATGGCCTGCACCTGGTCGCCAACGCGCTGCTCTACCCGGCGACCGCCGCGCCGGACGCGCGGCGCCCGACCGGCGTCGACGCGGCGCGCGCCAGCGCCGCCGCCGCGCCGGTGCCGCCGGACCTGGGCGGTGGCTGGAGGCCGATCACCATCCAGGTGGCGGCCGGCGACCTGCCGCGCACCCGAGCGATCGTCGAACGCTTCACCACCGACGCGCAGACGTCCGAGAAGAACGGTTCGGCGTACGTCGTGATCCCGAACCCGCAGGGGCTCCAGATGGACGAACACCCGTTCGCGAGGGATCTGGTACGCGCGCTGAACGCCGCCAAGGTGCCGCTGCGGTCGGTGGTGGGCTGACCAACCCCGCACAGCGAAGCGCCCGTCCCCTCGACTGGGGGCGGGCGCTTCAGCGCCTCGGCACGGCCGGTTCGGGGAGGGTGCGGAACAGCAGCCAACTCAGCGCGGGCATCAGGATCAGCGGAGCGAGGGCAACCTGGAGGGAGACCGCGTCGGCGACACCACCGATCAGTGGGCTGACCAGGCCGCCGACGCTGACGGTCAGGCCCAGTGTGATGCCACTCGCGGTACCGACGCGGGTCGGGAGGTAGTCCTGGCCAAGGGTGATCTGCAGCGAGAACGGGATGTAGAGCCCGGCCGAGGTGAGCGCCACGAAGAGATAGAACGCCGGCCCGGGGACAAGCACCACCCCCGCGACGGCGGCGACGCTCACCAGGTACGACCAGCGCACGACGGTGACTCGGTCCCAGCGGCCGGCCAGGTTGCCCCCGAGCACCGTACCCACCGCTCCACCGAGGTAGAGCACCACCAGCGCCGCCGTTCCCGCCGAGGTCCCCCCGCCGGTGCGCTGCGGCGCGTAGAGCGCCAGGAATGTACTCAGACCGGTGAAGGCGATGGAGCGGCAGACCACGGCCAGCGACAGCCGGCCGAACGAGGCCCTGTCGTCGGTCCCGATCCACCGCGGGGTATCGGGACCGGCCCCCGTCGTCGGGCGCAGCGCGCGAAGGACGGGCAGGCACAGCACGCTGCCCGCAAGGGCCGGCACCACGAGCAGCGGGGTGAGTCGCAGACCGCCGCTGGCGACGACGGCGGCGACCAGAATGGGCGCGACGGCGAAGCCGAGGTTGCCGCCGAGGGAGAACCAACCCATCCCGGTGTGGCTTCCGCCGCTGGCGATCCGCGCGACCCGGGCGGACTCGGGATGGTACGCCGCGACTCCGATCCCCGAGACGGCCACGAACGCCAGCGTCAACGGGTACGAACCGGTGATCCCGCTGCACGCGATTCCCAGTCCGCCCAGGATCGTGCTCAGTGGCAACAGCCAGGGCATTGCCCACCGGTCCGTCAGCGCACCGAACAGCGGTTGCGCCACCGAGGAGAGCAGCGACGCGGCGAGCACCACGCCGGAGGCCGCCGCGTAGGTGTAGGCACGCTCGGCGATGAAGAACGGTACGAGCGCGGCCACGGCACCCTGGTAGACGTCCACGCAACCATGCCCGACGGACAGCAGGATGATCGTTCTGTTTCTCCGCACGCCGCCATGCTCGCCGCTTCCGGACCTGTCGGGCTTCCGATAACCTGCCAACCAATGACGAGAATCCGCCACCGGCCGGTGGCACCGACTCGCGCCCAGCGGCTGGCGTCCGGGTCCGTGATCGACGTGCACCGCCACGACGACCATCAGATCGTCTACGCCGCCCGTGGCGTGCTGGCCATCACCACCGACGCGGGTGCCTGGGTCGTCCCCGCCAGCCGCGCCATCTGGGTGCCCGCCGGCACCGCGCACGCCCACGAGGCCCACGGTGCACTTGAACTGCACCTGATCGGCCTGCCCGCTAGCGAGGACCCGCTGAATCTGACGGAGCCGACAGTGCTGGCCGTCGGGCCGCTGCTGCGTGAGCTGATCCTCGCCTACACCCGCGCTCCCCGGGATGACAGCCCCGCGCGTGCGCGGCTGCGCGCCGTTCTGCTCGACCAGTTGCGGTCCTCGGCCACGCAGCCCGTGCGCCTGCCCACGCCCACCGAGCCCCGATTGAGGGCACTTTGCGCGATCCTGCACGCCGACCCGGCCGACAACCGCACCCTGGCCGCGCTCGGCAGGCAGGTCGGCGGGAGTGACCGTACGCTGTCCCGCCTGTTCCGCTCCGACCTCGGCATGACCTTCCCGCAGTGGCGTACCCAGCTGCGGCTGCACCGCGCTCTGGTGATGCTGGCCGAGGATGTTCCGGTCACCGCCGTGGCGCACCAGTGTGGATGGTCCTCGGCCAGCGCGTTCATCGACGTCTTCCGGCGCGCCTTCGGGCACACCCCGGGCAGACACGAACGCCGGTAGCACTGACGGCCACCGCCCTCTCCAGGACCCGGCGGGTCGGCTAGCGGACATCCACCGGGCCGGATCACGACAGCGCCCCGGCACCCGCCGGCGCAGGCTGGCCGGGATCTGTGCCGACCGTCGGCACCCGGAGGAGGCTCGCGGCCCATGGGCGTACCCCGCGCGGGGACGGCGGTGCTCGCCGGTGGTCTCGCGATACTGCTGATGGTCACCACGGTTGGATGCAGACGGTCACGTCCGTCACCGAAGCCGACCAGCGGCACGGCGACGGTCGGACTGACAGTCAGTGCCGGGCAACCGTCGTACCGGGTGGGTGAGCAGATCAGTATGCGCCTCAAACTGGTCAACAATCGCGACGCCGAGTGCCAACTCAGTCGGGTGCCGGACGGGGCGGTGACGGTCATGTCGTTGACCCGCGACGGCACGGCGGTGGCACCCGCGGTCGGTGGCGCCGCCTACTACCGGGACTTCACCGCGTACCTCGTCGAGAACCTGGTGAAGGTGCCGCCGCGCGGGTCGGTGGAGCTGACGCTGGGCAGCGACCCGCAGAGCCCGGTCGGCGCGGCGCTGACCACCAGCGCGCCGGACGGGCGGGGTGGGGCCACCGTCACCTGGTGGCCGGTCGACCAACCGGGGGCGTACCGGCTGGTGCTGGGCTACCTGCGAGCGCCGCTGCGCGGTGTGCCGGCGGATGCCTGCGCCGCGACGGCCGAGCAGGGCACCGTCGCGTTCGAGGTGAGAGGCGGGTGACAGGGTTGCGGAGCCCGGTGCGAATGGGCGTCGTGCTGGCGGGCGTCCTGGTGCTGATCGCCCCACAGGCGGCATCCGCGGTGGTCAGCGTCAACGCCGACCTGCAAACGGAGTACGCGGGCTGCGTCGGACAGATCCGCGGCTCCGGCAACGGTGCGGTGCTCGACGAGTTGGAGCGCTCCGGCAAGCAGATCAAGGTGCGCAGACCCATCTTCGGCTCGGAGAGCAGCACCACGACGTACGTCCCGGGTAGTGACGTGCAGATCAACTGGGTGCCGGAGAACGACGGGCGGGCGCTGCCGGAGGAGGGCGCGGGCTTCACCGAGGACCAGTGCGCCACCCTCATCCACGAGATGAACCACGCCCTCGATGAGGTGAACGACACCGACCGGGGCCAGTTCTGCACGCAGGGCGGCCAACAGGCCAGCACCGTGGACCCCGCCGAGGTGCACGCGGTGCTGGCGGAGAACGCGTACCGCAAGGCGGTCGGTGTGCCGCTGCGCACGACGTACAGCGGAATGAAGCTGCCGTCGAACGGCAAGGACTGCGACAAGCCCAGGCCCCGACCACCCGGCGGTGGTGGTTGTTCGATCTCGGTGATCGGCAAGGGTTACCGGTGCGCGAACAGCAACGGCGACCCGCACCTGCTCACCTACGACGGTCTGCGGTACGACTTCCAGGCCGCCGGGGAGTTCGTGCTGACCCGCTCGACGACAGACGACTTCGAGGTCCAGGTACGACAGACGATGTTCCCGGCCAGTTCGGTGGTGGCCGTCAACTCGGCCGTCGCGGCGCGGGTGGCCGGTGACCGGGTCGGCGTGTACGTCACACCCGACGGCCCGGCGGTCCGGGTGAACGGTGCCGCGCCGGTGTCCGCGCCCGACGGGGTGAAGCTGCCGCGCGGTGGCACCGTCACCGCCTGGGGAGACGGCACTGTGACAGTGGAGTGGCCGGGGGGCGCTCGGCTGACCGCACAGCCGATCGGGGTGTGGGGGCTGAGCGTGAGCGTCAGCGCGCCCACCGCCCGGGCCGGGACGCTGGAGGGTCTGCTCGGCGACCATGACGGTGACCCCGGCGACGACCTGACCGTCCGTGGCGGGAAGCGGGTAACGCAGCCGCCCACGTTCGAGGCGCTGTACCCCGGCTTCGCCGACAGTTGGCGTGCCGAGGCGCAACGGTCGCTGTTCGACTACGAGCCGGGGCAGAACACCGGCACGTTCACCGACCGGCGGTTCCCGGACCGGCTGACCACCGTCGATGACCTACCCAACCGGGCCACCGCCGAACTCATCTGCCGGCGAGCCGGTGTCACCGATCCGCAGATCTTCGCCGACTGTGTGCTCGACGTCGGCCTCACCGGGCAGGTGGCGTTCGCCGAGGACGCCGCCCGCGCGCAGCGCGACGCGCCCGCCGCCGGTGACGTCGACCTGGCAGTGACCCGGGCCGGCGCCACGGCCGCGATGAAGGTGCCGGGCCGGGCCGGTCAGAAGATCTTCGTGGAGGTGCCCGCCGCCACGGTGCCGGATCGCTGCGGGGTGTTGCTGCTGCTCGACCCGCAGGGCCGTCAACTGGCGACCGGCTGCGTCATCTCCGGCATCGGCTTCATCGACACGACCACGTTGACCACCACCGGCGACCATCAGGTGGTACTCGACCCGTGGGATGCCGACCTCGGTCGAGCGACGGTACGGGTCGTTGCGGTCACCGACGAGGCGAAGACGCTCACGCTGGACGGGCCCGCGGTCCGGGCGACGCTCGCCCAACCGGGCGCGGTCAGCCGCCTGTCCTTCGACGGCCGCGCCGGTCAGAAGGTATTCCTCCAGGTCACCGACGCGACAGTGCCGGATCGGTGCAACCTGCTGCGCCTGCGCGACCCGGCCGGTGACCAGGTGACCAGCGGCTGCGTGATCGGCGGTCAGGGACATGTCGACGGGTTCGTCCTGCCGGCCACCGGCCGGTACGTGCTGGAGGTCGACGGGACCTCCACCGACACCGGCTCGGCGGACGTGCGGTTGCGCGACGCCACCGACGAGCAGCGGGATACCGTCGCTGATGGACGGGCCAACACCCTGTCGGTCAGCCGCCCCGGTGCGGTGAGCCGTCTGCGGCTTCCCGCCGACAGCGGCAAGCGCCTCACCGTCGAGGTGAGCGGCGCCAGCCTTCCCGACCGGTGCGCGATTCTGACCGTCACCGGCCCGGGGGGCGAGGTGCTGGGCAGCGGCTGTGTCATTGGCGGTGCCGGGCGGTTCGACGTGGGACCACTGCCCACCGGTGGCACCTACACGCTCGTGCTGGACCCGTGGGCCGACGAGACCGGGTCGGCGACGATCACCGTCCGCCAGGTCGGTTGAACCTGCCGTCCGCCGGCCACCCCGCCAGCCCGTCCCCGACCGGGCATGGGTCGGGGACGGGCCGTTGAGCGTCCTTCGCGCGCCGACACGGCCGGGAGGTGGCGCTCACCACCACCGAGTTCCGCCTGTTGCTGGAGCTGGCCCG